>CAWBXM010000116.1:0-7607 GCA_963792545.1 uncultured Gammaproteobacteria bacterium
TCGAGAAAGTTTGAGTCTGCATATCGAATATCCAGCACATCTGTTCCTGCGAGATAACCTTCACTTACCGGAATACAGCTTCCTGAATATGGATTTGGAACAGTTGCACTATCATCTGTCGCAAAGATCGGCTGCGATAAATTATAAGACCAGCCAACAGCGCAATCACCTGTAACAACTGCAGGTTTATCCGCACCGGTGCAGGAAGCATCTGTTGATCTACACTCGATCAAACCATCTTTATTGGTACCGCCGTACATACCCGCATGACGCAGATCATAAGCAATCACCTCAAGAGCAAACCGCGCGTCAGCCACCATATCCATCTGCATTTCATTGACTGCCTGCGTTTTACGTGAACTTGTGTGCAGCGAAAATGCACCGCTGACAATGATCAAACCAATCACCATCGCAACCAGTAGTTCAACCAGCGAAAAACCTTTTGACTGTTTTCTATTATTCATCATCTTTAGACCTAACATGGAACCACAGTACAAATATTGACGGTTGTTGTATAAGACTTACTGACGCTACCGGAAGAGTCTTTATCACGCTCATCCCAGTTGATAGTAATATTCATGGTTGCCATTTCTGATGGCGCAACAGCGGCTGTATATACAACAGTTGTTGTTGCCGCACTGGGCAAACCCGCTGTTAGATCCTGCTTCCACCGAAAAACATCATCCTGTGCCAGCTGTATATCACTACACTCAATTACTCCAGTGCAATCATTGCTCGCACCAGTACCTGCATATTCGGCCAAAGCTAATGCAGAAGAATTTGCGCGCATACTTTCGATTAACTCATCTACTTTCATCATGGCAACAGAACTGTAAACCGATGCTTTACCCGCCTTAAGTGAAATAGCCTGTAAAGAAGCAATACCTAACATTCCGATAGAAAGAATCAGGAATCCGATTAAAGCTTCTAACAGGGTAAATCCCTGGCACTTGTGCCTGGAAGCCATTCCACTGTTCATAAGCTGTAAATTATTTATGGCGTTGCTGGACATTTGATCACCGCTGCATTATCTGAAACACGTACACGACCCGATAGGCTTAACACCACGGCACGTGAACCAATAACATTATCACTACTATCAAAACTACAGACACTAAACGCACCGGACTGTGAAATACCGACTGCATCCTTTGGCATTCCACGCGCAGTAAAGGTAAATGAAGTTATAGCGTTAGTATTAGCGTCGACACCTGACACTGAAAGCTGATTGTCTGCAATAGCATCATGAATTCGCAATAAACAATCGGTATTTAACGCCGTGCAAACCGCGCCGGTATTCACCAGGTCACCATTGGCATCAACAAACACGATCCAGCCATTTGACCAGTCACCCGTGAGGCCGCAAGTTATACCGTCACTACTATCACAGATACTGACTCTCGAATTAAGTTTGATCGCTTCGCTGCGTGCCACATGCAAAGCTGATACCAGCTCATTGCTGGCAGCAATAAGCTGATTACTTTGCATAAAGGTTTTTAGTGATGGCACACCAACCGTCAGCAATATGCCGACGATTGCCATGGTAATCATCAATTCAACCAATGTAAATCCAGAGTGCTTTTTCATGATTCTAATTTAAGACCAGTATAATTAAATTGCCACCAGATAATGACAAGACGCCGCTTATGGCAGATAAATGGCATATTAGTGATACATAACCATAGTGACTGTGCTTACAAATGCTATATATTGCTCGATTTTTTACTGTTTTTTATTAGCAACAACAAAAGTTTAGATCAATAAAAAGGCATAATAGGCATAACATGTGTAAACAATATAAAATCAACATTAGACTAAAATTATAAAGAGCCCAATATGAACCTAGATCGAGTTAGCTCAGGCAGTAACATCCCAGAAGAAATCAACGTCATCATCGAGATACCCGCACACAGTGACCCGGTTAAATATGAAGTTGATAAAGATACTGGCGCCATGTTTGTTGACCGTTTTATGAGCAGCGCCATGTTTTATCCATGCAACTATGGCTATGTACCTCACACTCTGTCCAAAGACGGTGACCCTGTCGACGTCCTGGTAACCACACCAGTGCCGCTTATTGCCGGCTCTGTCATCCAGTGTCGTCCCGTCGGTGTACTAAAAATGACGGATGAATCAGGTGATGACGCTAAAATTCTCGCCGTACCCATCGATAAGCTGTGTAAGTCATACCGCGGTGCAAAGACTATCGCTGATATGCAGCCGATGCTGCTGGATCAAATCGCACACTTCTTTGAGCACTATAAAGATCTCGATGAAGGTAAGTGGGTACGGGTTGAAGGCTGGGGCGACATCGAAGACGCCAAAAAAGAAATTATGGACAGCGTTGCCATGTACAAAGAAGCGCCGGTTAAACCGAACTTTTAAGCGCAGTAATAAAAGCAATGAATAATGAATCTCACAGCTAACACACTGAAATTATTTTTTTAAACTATTCACTGCTTTATTGGTGCCGGAAGGGAGAATCGAACTCCCAACCTCGTCATTACGAATGACTTGCTCTACCGATTGGAGCTATTCCGGCTAGTTACTTAACAAACAATAAACCTGTAAGAGCGGAATCTTATTCCGCGATTGACCTTTAATTTGTGCAGCGTTCACGGAACAAAGTTCCGCTCCTACGAAATACACTTAATGCTGAGCTCGCATTTCATATGGCGCAGTATCACACCAGGGCGTTCTGTTTAAAATTATATCCGCCATCAATTCGGCAGAGGCCGCACCAAGCACGATGCCATTTCTAAAATGACCCGCGTGAACATATAAACCTTCTATATCGTCATGCTGGCAGATATAAGGAATACCTTTTTCGGTGCCTGGTCTCAGGCCTGCCCATTGTCGCTCTATCGGCAGATCAGCCAACAACGGAACCAGCTCTACTGCAGCCTGGTGCAACTCTTCATGCGCTGCTGTTGATATTTCTTTGTCAAAACCAATTTTCTCCAGCGTACTGCCTGCAAGTATACGGCCATCTTTACGCGGAATAATATAATGCCCTTCTGATAACACTATACGCCTTACCAGGCCCGGTGCGCCCTTGTACATGATCATCTGGCCTTTAACCGGAACCACATCAACCGAATTCTGAGTGACATTAAACTGCGCACTCCAGGCACCACTGGCAATAATAACTTTATCCGCAAGCAATGTTTCACTGCTAGTTCGTATGCCGCAAACCTTATTATTTTTTACAATAATTTCTTTGACTTCAGTCTGCTCACGATAAGGAATCGACAGATGCCGAAACGATCCCTTTAACGCCTTGACCAGTTTCGGATTACGTATCTGTTGGATTTCTGGCATCCACAAACCTTTATTTACCTTGCTACCAACACCAGGCTCTATCTCATGAATAGCAGCAAGGTCATCGATATATCGCGCATCAACCGACCACTTGTTTGCCCACTGCGTTATTTCCTGAAGATTATCCGTTACCGTAAACAGGCCACTGTTTATCAATTCACAATCCACGCCACTTTCAGCAAACAGTGTTTGCGTTAATTCAGGATAAATTTTTTTACTGCGCTCAGCCAGCACATTAACCGCATCATCATATCGCCATGGATAAAGCGGTGAGATAATACCGCCTCCGGCCCAGGATGACTCACCACCAAGAGGCCCTTTTTCCAGCAGCATCACATCAACGCCTTCTAGATATAACTGACGCGCGGTTAATAACCCTATGGCCCCTCCTCCAACAACTATACAGTCTGTCATTTTTATCTTCTTTTTTATATTGTAGGCGATTCGGGTGTTTGGTTTAAGTTGATCTTTTTTACAGGGACAGTTAAATGCGCACCCGTAGACTCGATAATATCATTGAGCTTTAAGTTGATGTCTTCCCTATGATCAAGGTATTCAGCAAAGTCTGTAGTCTTAATGTACACAAATAACTCCAGCTCCTGGGCGTACTCACCAAATTCAAGAAAGCGTACTCTTGAATTTTCCTCATCAATAAAGTCATGCTCATCAATCAGCTTACGAATTTTTTCTAACACCCGCCTGATCTGATCAGGCGTGTCGTTATATGACAGTCGCAACCGTGTGCGATACAGAATTTTATCACGTTGCGTTAAATTTTCTATCGAGCCTGACGCGAACAACGCATTAGGGATATACACAACAGTGCGTGCCAGAGTGCGTAGTTGTGTCGCGCGCAAACCAATCTCTTCGACAGTGCCAATAGTGTCACCAAATTTACAAAAATCACCAACACGTACAGGCTGCGATGCATAAATAATGATAGAGCCAATTAAGTTTTCCAGCGATTTTTGTGCAGCCAACGCCACAGCTACACCGCCAACACCTAAACCGGCCAGTATTGTTGTTACCTCATACCCTAAATTATTCATCCAGGATATAAATGCAAACAACGCAAGAAGCCATTTTATACCCGTTGATACTGGCCTTAATAATACCACCGCATCCTGCTGAGCATTGCGACTCATCTTATCAGCAAGTCGGTAGATGATCAGATCAACAATACCAAGCATCACCCAGTAAATCGCAATAATAAGCAGCGTCTTTGCTTCAAATAATGCACGCGCGGTTAATGATGGCGCTATCATGTCAAAGCTTGTGCGAAAAACTAAAACTACGATCAAAAACCGCAGTGGGCCGACAGCAAATTTTTGCAAGCGCTGTATATTGAAACGATTACTCTTACGGAGAACTTGAACGATGGCAGCCGTTACCAACCACGAGGCAATAAAAGCTAATATCAGTATCCCCAATAACATAAGAAGCTGCCAAACTTCGAAACCATAAACCATATAATGCGGAAACAAATGCGATAACTTGTTCCCGATAAAACCGTAACCAAATTCTTTATTTAGTTGTGGAATCAGGGCAACAGTCGCGTTTGAAATTTTCCAGATAAAGACACCATCATCTCGAGGTAGACGCTGCATTAAAATATCTACAGGTCCAGCTTTTGTTTTTATCGTGGTAATACGATCACGGTAGCTCGGAAGACCATCGTCTTTATGCCCTAATGGATCATCACTTAAGTCTTCAAAATCAATAGTCATGGCTCGTTTTGCGACGATTTCCAGCTGCTTTACCAGCTCTTTGCCATCGATCTCATCTACAAGAGAAAAAGGTAAATTTCTTAAATCAAGATAATTGACTGCCCGTTCATAATCTTTCTCTCTAACAGCAACTGCTAATGCGATCAGACTTGAACGTGGAGTGGAGCGATTGTGCTCATCAAACGGGCCAGAGACCGGCGCTTCGGCCAGCGCTCTGAAGGCCGCTTCGTCAGCTTTCTTTTTCTCCGCCAGATCTTTGATTGTCGGCGCATCAGGCAGATCATTGATTGCAGGAGCAATGGTTTGTTCTTCAATTCCTGGTTTACCCGGCTGATCTATTGTCTCACCAGCAGACTCAGCCGCATGCCCCATACCTGGTATAAGCAGCTGTCCAAGCAGGAAGAAAATCCCGAATTTTATATTTTTTTTCATGACATCGTCTCGATTACCATCCCTGGCTCTTTGCGCTATACCGCGCATCCCTTGAAATATGCACACCGCCGTCCCTGGCTCTTTGCGCTATACCGTCCATCCCTTGAAATATGCACACCGCCGTCCCTGGCTCTTTGCGCTATACCGTCCATCCCTGGACATAAAAAAAGCAACGTTAGAACGTTGCTTGATGTTACAGAAAAAAGGCTGAGTATTAAACCTCGCCAATCCTATAGGTTCGCTTATTTACAGGTTGAACTTGCCTGTATCTCTACAGGTGCATGCTCAATATATTTTTGACAATAACAACGGTGCTCACCTTTACTCCAGTATTTCTCACAAACACCAATCATTTTCTGCGCAATCTCATTGCTGATCTTCGCCTGTTTTTCCTTACTTGCGGCAAGGGCAGCTGCTTCAATCTGAAGAGCCTCTTGCTGTTTTAGCTGCGCAGCAATCGCTTTTTTCTTTTTCTCCTCATCTAGCTTGCGTTGCTTTTCTTTTTCGGCAGCCAGCTTTCTGTCTTTTTCTTTTTCCTTATCAACAAGCCTGGTCAACGATATCTGTGCATCTTTTTTAGCGGCCGCATTGCTACAGTCGTATTCCACTGATTTTATATTTTTATACGCTGCTGGTGGACTTAGCAAACATTTTTTAATGGGTTTACTAGCGGCAGCTGGTGCCACGGCAACAACAGGCTCAGCAACCACTGCGCGTCTGGCGTTCAACACCAGATACATGTCTTTAAAATCACTGATATCGTAATTTAATTCTAATGGAGTTCGAAATGGTTTAAGTGTTATCACAAGCCGACTGCCTGCTTGCAATGACATCAGGGTATCTTTATTAAGACGCATAGCAAACGAGCCAGCACTACCATCTATCACACAGACATTCTTTTTAACCTTCAGGCCTTGTTGCAAAAATCGACTATGGCGCTCTTGATTATTCAAACACCATTTGAACAATGGGCTTTGCTGGCCATCAATCTGAATGTCTTTGATCTCGAACTGGCTGAAACTTTTAGCTTTAACACCGGCCGCATCGTCAGATACATTTAATTTAAGCTGTTTATTATCAAACGATAAATGGTAATAGGCTCCTTTACTATCAGACGATGATTTTATCGCTTGCCCGGAGTTTTTATCTATTTTCCAACTGATATCTTTACCAATAGTCAAAGTATCACTTTTAGCGAATGGATCATCGCCAGCTCTTGCAAAAACATTGAAACTAAAACAACTCAATACAAAAAATGATACAAACAACCGCTTAAACATAACGTATTCCAATATTATTTTATTATTTGTACGCACTCTCAACTTTCCTGTAATAGAATAACCAGCTGCAAATAGACGTACATGGATTTATATAATTATTTGGTAAATCTATAGCACAACATTATTAAATTTTCAGCTTTGCATGTTGAAATGGCACAAAAAATGCATTTCCTCTAACGATTTTCAGGATAAACATGATCACTATCACTTTAAATGGAAATAACACGCAATTTGACAGCAATATCAGTATTAAACAGCTACTAGAGCACCTCGATTTAAGCGAGAAACGCCTTGCAGTCGAAGTAAACCAGGAAATTATTGCACGCAGCAACTTTGAGAACTTTATCCTTAACGAGCTCGACAAGGTTGAAATCGTGCAGGCAATTGGTGGTGGTAGCCGATAAATCAGAGCAATAAATGTGTGGCGGCCAACCAATGCAACATGCAGCGTCAACAAAATCGCGTAGAATACGGTTTATTAATAAACACAGTGAATATTCACTCTTCAATAACGAGATTCAACTTTAAATAACAATGGCTAACACTAATTTAGATACCCCACTTATCATCGCCGGCAAAACATATACCTCCCGCTTACTCGTTGGTACCGGGAAATATAAAGACAACGAAGAGACACGACTGGCGTTGGAAGCGAGTGGCGCTGAAATCATAACTATAGCGATACGCCGTACTAATATCGGCCAAAATCCTGGCGAACCTAATCTGCTGGATGCTTTGCCACTGGAAAAATATACCCTGCTACCTAATACCGCCGGCTGTTATACCGTTGAAGATGCAGTAAGAACCTGCAAGCTTGCCCGTGAACTACTTGGCGGCCATAAACTGG
>CAWBXM010000117.1:0-6707 GCA_963792545.1 uncultured Gammaproteobacteria bacterium
TCGACTTCATTGATGATACGTGTTGAAACATGCCCCAGAAAATCATACGGCAGATGCGCCCAGCGTGCAGTCATGAAATCAATAGTTTCGACTGCGCGTAACGCGACCACATAATCGTAACGGCGACCATCACCCATTACACCAACCGACTTAACCGGAAGGAAAACGGTGAAAGCCTGACTGACTTTGTGATATAGATCGTTTTTATATAACTCTTCGATAAAAATATGATCAGCAAGACGTAACAGGTCTGCGTATTCTTTTTTCACTTCGCCCAATATACGCACACCCAGACCAGGACCGGGGAATGGATGACGATAAACCATATCGGAAGGTAAACCGAGTTCGACCCCGATCTTACGCACTTCGTCTTTAAACAATTCACGTAAAGGTTCGACCAGTTTCAACCTCATGTTTTCAGGCAGGCCACCGACATTATGATGTGACTTGATCAGGTGTGAATTTTTACTGTCGGCAGACTCTATAACATCAGGATAGATCGTCCCCTGCGCAAGCCAGTTAGCATTAGTTAACTTATTGGATTCTTCTTCAAATATCTCTACAAACACCCGACCGATAATCTTACGTTTTTGCTCTGGCTCACTAACGCCGCTCAGCTCATCAAGAAAGCGTTGTTCGGCATCTACACGGATAACTTTTACACCCATATTTTGAGCAAAGGTAGCTATCACCTGATCGCCTTCATGATGACGCAATAAACCGTTATCCACAAACACACAGGTTAGTTGATCACCGATCGCCTGATGTAATAGCGCAGCGACAACAGATGAATCGACACCACCGGACAGCCCTAAAACAACATCATCACTGCCAACCTGCTGGCGTATACGTTCGATGTTATCCTGAATAATATTACCCGCTGTCCAGTCAGCCGCACAACCACAGATGTTATGCACAAAACGTTCGATGATGCGCTGCCCCTGTTTGGTATGAGTTACTTCAGGGTGAAATTGTAAACCATAAAAATGACGATCTTCATCCGCCATGCCGGCGATCGGCGCATTGTCAGAGCTGGCAATACATAAAAAGTTTTCAGGCAGCTGGTCAACTTTATCACCATGCGACATCCACACATCGAGCAGACCAAAACCTTCATCGGACACATGATCTTCTATGTCTTTTAATAAAGCGCTGTGATTGCGGGCACGGACTTTAGCGTAACCAAACTCACGATGTGTGGAAGCACCGACTTTACCGCCCAGCTGCGCAGCCATAGTCTGCATACCGTAACAGATGCCTAACACTGGTACGCCTGCGTCAAAAACATATTGCGGTGCGAGCAGAGTATCATCTGCAGTGACTGACTCAGGGCCGCCAGACAAGATAACACCTTTCGGATTAAAAGCTTTTATCTCATCAGTCGTCATCCCGGTATGATGGACTTCGCTATAAACCCCTGCCTCACGAACACGACGCGCGATGAGCTGGGTATATTGCGAACCAAAATCAATGATTAAAATACGATCTGAATGGATATCATGCATAGTGAAATACTTAATTAATTATTTAAATAACTAAAAACAATTTCATCCTCAAATGAACGCAAATAGACGCAAATAAAGCTTTTTCAAGTTTTAATATTTGCGTCTATTTGCGTTCATTTGCGGAAAGAATAATCTTTTCTTTTTGTTCTTATACTTAAGAAGAACGGTAATTCGGCGCTTCTTTGGTGATGGTCACATCATGCACGTGAGACTCGGACATACCTGCGCTGGAGATACGAACAAACTCCGGTTTAGTGCGCATCTCATCCATACTTGCACTGCCGACATATCCCATGCTTGAGCGTAGACCACCCATCATCTGGTGCACGATAGCTCCCATCGGGCCTTTATAAGCGACACGCCCCTCGATTCCTTCAGGCACCAGCTTTTCACTGCCTTCTGAAGTATCCTGAAAATAACGGTCACTGGAGCCTTGTTTCATAGCACCAATCGAACCCATACCACGGTAGGACTTATAAGAACGCCCCTGATATAAGATCACATCACCTGGAGCTTCTTCTGTACCGGCCAGCATACCGCCAACCATGATGCAGTAACCGCCAGCAACGATCGCTTTGGCCATGTCACCCGAATATCGAATACCGCCATCAGCAATCAGTGGCACACCCGTACCTTCAAGTGCTTTTGCCACATTTGCTACTGCAGTAATCTGTGGCACACCAACGCCAGCAACAATGCGCGTAGTACAGATAGAACCAGGACCAATACCCACCTTGACGCCGTCAGCACCAGCTTCAACCAACGCTTTCGCGGCAGCACCCGTAGCGATATTGCCACCGATAACCTGTATTTCGGGATAATTTTTCTTCACCCAGCTAACACGATCCAGTACAGCCTGTGAATGGCCATGTGCGGTATCCACAACAATAACATCAACACCGGCTTTGGCCAGTGCATCAACACGCTCTTCGGTGCCTTCACCTGTACCCACAGCAGCACCGACACGTAAACGGCCTTCACTATCTTTTGCTGCATTAGGAAAATCAGTCGACTTTTGAATATCTTTTACCGTGATCATGCCACGCAATTGAAAGGCATCATTAACCACCAGTACACGCTCGATGCGATGCTCATGCAACAGATCCAGCACCTGCCGCTTAGACGCACCTTCTTTGACAGTCACCAGTTTATCTTTGGGTGTCATCACCTCGGTTACCGGCTTATCTAGTCCAGTCTCGAAGCGAACATCACGGCTGGTGACCAGGCCGATTAACTCGTTGCCTTTAACCACAGGCATGCCTGATATCCTATATTTTTCACGCAGAGCCATAACTTCACGGATGGTCATATCTGGGGCAACAGTGACCGGTTCAGTAATCACGCCACTCTCGTATTTTTTAACAGTGTTAACTTCAGCCGCCTGATCCTGAGGAGTCATGTTTTTATGGATAATGCCCAGACCACCTTCCTGCGCCAATGCAATAGCAAGGCGTGATTCAGTCACGGTGTCCATAGCGGCAGACAGAAGTGGGATATTTAAGGTTATATCTCGGGTGACTTTAGTTTGCAGTGAAACATCTTTTGGCATCACCACCGAGTGTGCAGGAACCAGTAAAACATCATCAAAGGTTAAGGCTTCTTCGATTATTCGCATAACAATTCCCGATTGGATTTGAAAAGCCGCCAATTATATGCTGTAGCGGCCTATGCCACAAGATTACAGAGCAGAAACAGTGTAAAAAATCATTCGAAACCTGGTTTTTGGCCGTATAAATAGCCTTTCTTTTCTCCCATCTTCAATCAAACCTCCTCTCCGAGACAATCAATCCTATTATGATACCGCTAGCTTTAATTGAACACATCACTGTGAATTCTTTATATGCTGAAGATTACAGGCTTTATTTGTGATTAAATCCTGCTATGAATTACCGTACAACTCCGATCTCTGACAGCAAAAATATTTTTAGCGTCAGCTCACTGAACCAATCCGTCGCCAACCTGCTGGAGCAGGAGTTTGGCTGGATCTGGGTGGAAGGTGAAATTTCTAACCTGTCACAACCGTCTTCAGGCCATCTGTATTTCAGCATGAAAGACAATGCGGCGCAGGTTAGCTGCGCTATGTTCAAAGGCCGAAATCGCTCACTCAACTTTAGTCCTGAAAACGGCAATCAGGTGCTGGTACGTGCCAAGGTCAGTCTGTATCAACCCCGTGGCAACTACCAGTTAATCGTTGACCGCATGGAAGAAGCCGGTGACGGTGCACTACGCAAGCAATTCGAAGCACTAAAAATCAAACTGACTGCACAAGGTCTATTTGATGAGGCAAATAAACAGGAATTACCTGAACTACCAGGCGGCATCTGCATCATCACGTCAAAAACAGGGGCAGCAATTCATGACGTATTAAGCGTCATTGCACGGCGTTTCCCCTCGATACCGGTAAAACTGTTTCCCGTACCTGTCCAGGGAAAGGAATCCGCCCAGGCTATCTGCAATGCCATCAACCTGATCGCTGAAAATGTATCATCCGGTGATTTAAATTGCGACGTTATTCTACTGGTGCGCGGCGGTGGCTCGCTGGAAGATCTATGGTCATTTAATGAGGAGAGCGTGGCTCTCGCAATTTTTGACTGCCCTATACCTGTGGTTACCGGTGTCGGACATGAGGTTGATATCACCATCGCCGATTATGTCGCCGATGTTCGAGCAGCAACCCCGACGGCGGCGGCAGAAACCGTCACCCCCGATCAGACCACATGGCTGCAGTCTTTTGACTGGTATCAACAAAGACTACAGCAACTGGTAAGCAGTAAAATACAGCGTTACAGTGAGAATGTTCAATGGTTACAACGACGCTTACAACAACAGCATCCTGAAAGCCAGATAATACGTTCAAGACAACGTTGCGATGAGCTGATAAAAAGGCTACTTCGCAGCGGGCAGTCGATGCTTGATTTTCGTCATAGCAAACTCGATACCTGTCACGCCAGACTCAATACTCAAAACCCACTGCTACTGATAAAACAGAAGCAGCAAGCAACACAGTTTTTAAATATCAGACTGCAAAAGGCGATATTAAATTTACTATCACATAAGAAATCTTTACTTAGCAACAAAGCAAGAACCTTAAATGCGATAAGTCCATTGCAGACACTGGAACGTGGCTATTCGATTACTTTAAATAATAAAGGTGTGGCAATAACATCTGTTCTTCAGGTTAAAAACAATGACATGATCGAAACCCGCCTGCACGATGGCAGCATCATCAGCAAAGTGTCCTCCTGCGTCGAAGACAACAAATAGACCTTTTTCTTCGCTAAATAACTTCCGATTTAGTGATATCGAAGATGCAAAAATTCGCAAATGAAGCATAAAATAAAACAGAATAGTAAAAAAACCAAAATGATGGTTTAACCATCAAATTAGTCTATTCTATCGTCCAACACAAATCCTATTTGCAATGCATGATAGAACTGTGGTAAAAAGTCGCTCGCAATTTTTATGCGGCCCAACATATTTAGCTAAGTCATTGATTTTTAGTGATTCTGCTTACAACTGGCAAGAAAACTCTGGAGTTTTTAATGGCAAATACAGCGCCAAGTACAAATCAAAATTTTAAGCCTTACAAAGAAAAAAAAGGCGAGGAATACATGAGTGAAGGTCAAGTCAAGCACTTCTCTGACATTCTTAATGCATGGAAAATGGATCTGATGTCGGAAGTTGACCGCACTGTAGGCCACATGAAAGATGAAGCCGCTAACTTTCCTGATCCAGCGGACCGTGCGACACAGGAAGAAGAGTTTAGCCTCGAACTGCGTACCCGTGATCGCGAACGTAAACTGATCAAAAAAATAGACGATACCCTGGAACTGATCAGCAACAAAGAATACGGTTATTGTGAAACCTGTGGTGTAGAAATCGGCCTACGTCGAATGGAAGCACGCCCAACAGCTACGCAATGTATCGACTGTAAAAGTCTCGATGAAATCAAAGAGAAACAGACTCGCGGTAAATAACAGTATCAACTGTCTGTTTAAATCTAAAGAAGCCGGTATTTATATCGGCTTTTTTAGTGCCCAGTCAAAAACTAACAACTTTTCACCACAGAGGCACAGAGAGCACGAGAGCTTTTTTGTTTTTAAAAACAAAAATAACTAAGATTTTCTCTGTGTACTCTGTGCCTCTGTGGTAAAAAGCTTCTATATGCCCAACCATAAATCACAACCCTATATAGGCCGCTTCGCTCCCTCTCCAACCGGTCCTGTGCATTTCGGTACACTGGTTGCTGCTGTCGGCAGCTACTTGCAGGCAAAAAAAAATAATGGCGAATGGTTGCTACGGATGGAAGATGTCGATACCACACGTAAGGTCGACGGTGCGGATACAGACATTCTCAACACGCTCGAGGCTTTTGGTTTTGAATGGCATGGTGAAATAATCTATCAATCAAAACAGACAGAATATTATACGCATGTGCTGGACACTCTAATCTCTCAGTCATTGATATTCCCCTGTACCTGCTCACGAAAACAACTGGCTGAAACAAACAATAAAATCTACCCCGGTACCTGCCGTCAGCGACACCTGGCCGAAACAGGTCAACATGCCTTACGCATCCTGGCAAAAGATGTCAGTATCGATTTTGTCGATCAAGTCATGGGCCAGCAAACACAAAACATCAAGACACAATGCGGTGATTTTATTATCCAGCGCCGTGACGGTCTGTTTGCTTACCAGCTAGCCGTGGTGGCCGATGACGCTTTGCAGGGCATCACGGAAGTTGTGCGTGGCGCTGACCTGCTAGATTCAACAGCACGACAGATTTATTTACAGCAATGCCTTCACTACCCGAGTCCTGATTATTGCCACCTGCCGCTAGTGGTTGATGCTAACGGCGCAAAAATAAGTAAATCAGAAGGTGCCGCTAGAGTCACTGTTAAAGACAAACAGATACAGTTAGTTGCTGCATTAGCATTTTTAGGACAGCAGCTGCCTGAAGATCTAAACAAATCAAATATTGCCGATATCTGGCAATGGGCGATTGACCACTGGCGGTTAGACCGTGTACCCCATCAGACAAATCTTCCGTCCACCGCACCCCAATAATCAAGGCGACATTGTCCTGTCAAATAACTTTTCACTGGAAAATCTTTATCTCGAAATTGATCCATGTGGTTTTAATTTTCGCCGCATATGCTAGGATGCTACCAGATAAAAATACCATCAATTTAAGGGGAATAC
>CAWBXM010000118.1:0-3696 GCA_963792545.1 uncultured Gammaproteobacteria bacterium
TTGGGGTGTATTGTATAAAAATGATGTGTTTCAACGGCTAAGTTTTGGGCAGTACAAAAAAGGCTTTATTAAACATATTCGTCCCGATGGGAAAATTGATTTAAGTCTTCAAGGCGGACAGGAAACTCGGGATAAATATGCCAAAATTATTCTGCTTCACCTGCGCAAAAATAATGGATTTGCACCGGTACATGATAAATCCGATCCTCAGCTGATCTCAGATCTGTTTGGCATGAGTAAAGGTGCCTTTAAAAAAGCGATTGGCGGTTTATATAAGAAAAAAATTATCCGTATAGAGAAAGATGGCATCCATCTTATTGACGATTAAAGCAAGATTGGTTAAATGCATAACATATACGATGCTATTCCGGAAAATTTAAAGACTGAAGTATTTGATCTGCTACTAGACAGTGAGATCGTTAAGATTGAACGTATAGTGTCTAAGGGAGATAAATCGCCGGCATCAGGCTGGTATGATCAAGATGATAATGAGTGGATTCTTCTTTTAAAGGGTGCGGCCATACTTTCATTTGTGGATAAATCATCAATTACTTTGAAAGAGGGTGACTTTTATAACATTCCCGCACACAAAAAACACAAGGTAGAGTGGACTGATCCAGATATTGAAACAGTCTGGCTGGCCATACATTATTAAATAAAACTGGAGTATTTTTTATCGTGACAACTAATGACATCTTACGCCGAATTCGATATGTATTTGATTTTAACGATTCAAAAATGATTTCTATATTTTCACTTGCCGGGCTTGAAGTAACTCGAGAGCAGATTAGCGCCTGGTTAAAAAAAGATGATGATGCAGCTTATAAAAGTTTGACTGACGAGCAGCTGGCAATATTTCTAAATGGTTTAATCATTGAAAAGCGGGGTAAAAAAGATGGTCCGCAACCTGCTCCTGAAAAGGTATTAAACAATAATATCATTTTTAGAAAGTTAAAAATTGCACTAAATCTGCAGAGTGATGACGTTCTGGATATCATGGCGAAGGCTGATCTAAAAATTAGTAAACATGAGTTAAGTGCATTTTTTCGTAAGGCGGACCATAAACACTATAGGTCATGCAAAGATCAGATTCTTCGTAATTTTTTGAAAGGCGTGCAGTTGAAGCTACGACCTGATGCATCTCCCGATGAAGGTTTTCAGTGGTAAAGCAAAATTCTATCCGCGAAGAACGCGAATAAAAACTTTTTTTCATGACATTATTTCTTTTATTTTTTCGCGTCTTTTGCGTTCTTACTTCGCGCTATCCTGCGCTACACCCTATGGGTCGCACTATCGTGCATTCAAAATGCTCCAGGCATTTTAGTCGCGGACGATCACTTTCAAAGTTTTTAGCTATATCTAGCTGTCAAGGTATACCGTAATCAATGTATCAACCACATACGCAGTTACGACCTTTAGCCTTCGCGCGATAAAGTGCCTTATCCGAAAGCTTCAATACGTCCCATGGTGATGAAGCATCGCTTTTTGAATCGGCAATACCTATGGATACTGTAACGGTTACTGATTTGTCTTTTTTTCGCCGGACTTTTTTGTCACTCTTTCTTCTGCTTGCGCGGTTTATGATAAATGGTGTGTCTGCTATTGCCTGACGCAGAGTTTCCAGATGTGATTTAGCATCCTGCTGGCTCTTGCCGTTGAACACGACTGAAAATTCTTCACCGCCATAGCGGTAAGATGTGCCACCACCAGTGACTTTGTTCAGTTTGGTTGCGATCATACGCAGTACTGCATCGCCAGTGTCATGTCCGTAGCTGTCGTTGAATTTTTTAAAGTTATCGACATCAACCATTGCGATGGTATATGTTCCGCCCATCTTTTGAAATTGTTCGCGTAAGGCACGTCTTGCTGGTAATTCAGTCAGTTCATCCAGATACGCCATCCGCCATGATTCCTGAAGTACCGCATACAGGCACATCAACAGTGCGATACTGCCAAACACGCTTAGGCTGCGGTCTGACTTACCAAAATGAAGCTGGATAGCCAGCATAACAAGCACGCCTAATCCTGCGGACATATGCGGTGATGGTCGAACAAAGTAAAGAACTAACATCGATATGAATACGCTTATAGTAATAAACAGCACTGTCTGGGGTTGTTGTGTCCAGTCGAAATAACGTGCTGGTAACCAGTCTGTCAAAAGGATATTCGATATCCATTCTGGCAACAGCTTTACCATCATTACTGAGAGTAAAATAACTGCTCCCAGCATCGCGTAATTAGGCACTGCCCTAAGACTTAGAAATCCACGGTACGGTGAAATAGTTAACAGCAATAACATAATCGGTATCATGCTGGAAAGTAATGCGTAGCTCAGATCCGTTTTTACCAATCCCATGGTAAGTGCAATATTGACGGTCGCAGTCAGCGCAACATAGAAAAATACCTGGCTGCGGTTGAAGTGAATGCTCAGGATGATCGCCAGAACAGCCAGTACAACAGGTAAAAAAATAACCGCATTGATGATAGTTTGCGGTAATTGCGAATATCTTTGAAAGCCATAGATTGACAGTGCTAGCAGAATCAATATGGGAATAAGATTTTTTATCGCTCGCATGCAGTTGTGTTTCTGTATCAATGATCTCAGTCACTATGATACTGCATAATATTTGTGCTGGAAGTACTTTTTAAAAAACCTCGTGTAATTGTGAAGCGTCTTTGAATAGAGAAGCGGGACTAGAGTGCCCCGGCTTCTCCTGATGAGCTCTTCACGACGCTTCAGTGCTCAGCGTGTCCATGGCATCATGTCGCGCATACCTTGCATCGCAGGCGCCACATTATGAGTCATTACATTCAGGTCTTTGCTGATTTGCTGGGTGTTGCCGTCGAGTGCTTCCATGTTTGTGTTCATCGACGTTGTATTGAGGCTGATGGTTTCAATTTTACTGGACATGGTGCCAACCGATAGTTGTATCTTGCTCATATCATGCGACATACTGGTCATTGCTGTTTCCATGATATGAACAACTTTGAACATGTATACGATGCCAATGATAGCGAGGATGACCGCAGGCACGGCTATCAGGCGATTCCTGCTGATACGTTGATTCTGTACTTTATCAATGTACTTTAGTTTTTTATCCTGTAGTTTTTCCTGCTCATGGACTTCCATCAGGGTCTGTTCATGATCCTTCATTATGGAATCGCTTAAGATTTGAAACGTGTTCAGGTTTTGTTCTTTATGTTGCTCACTACCGTGGCGGATTTCAGAAATTGCTTTTTGTAGTGATTGATATAGGGCCGTAATTTCGCTTTCACGGCCCTTTTCCTGTTTGCTATTTTGTTTATTGAGAGTATCAAAGCCTGTACGTAATTCATTGATCAGTGACGTCATCTGTCTGTCTCGTGACTCACGGTCTTTATTCATTTCACTAGTGAATGACTGCGCAACAGCGACTATGCCTGTGTCAGCAGTGCCTGGGATATCAGATTCGTCTGATGCAGTGGGTTTATTATTCTCTGTAGATGTTTTTTTTGACGGCGCTTTTTTTACTGAAGATTTTTTGATGACTTTTTTAACGGTAGCTTCTTCAGTCACTGTTTTACCTGCATCTTTTATGGTTTTGTTGTTTTCGGTAGGTTTTTTTTTCGACATGGCATGTACCTTGAACTGTTATTTGTTTTATTGCGTTAGTGTGAATGAAAGGAGGGGAGCAATACGTAATCTGTCCAAGCAGA
>CAWBXM010000119.1:0-10398 GCA_963792545.1 uncultured Gammaproteobacteria bacterium
CAATATCGACCCCGAGGTCGAGGCCCAAGTCTCGAACGGCTGGGTCTCGTGCCCGAGCCGATCTCGACCCAGGTCGTGCCGCGCGACCGGCACGCGGCGTTCTTCGCGGCCCTCGGCGTTGTGTCGTCCTCGGTCGCGACCGATCGCGATCGAGGTCCGGCACCTGCAGCGTACCGAAGTGCTCGAGGCGGAAGGATTCATCGCAGGGCCAGAAAGGGTCCTCGGCGATGCCCCACAAACGAAATCCCGTCGCTCACCGAGAATCTTTCGGACTCGCACGGCTCATGCGCTCGGCGGTGGCCGGCCCTGGAAAACGTCGCCCTGTGGCACGAACGCGACATCTCGCACTCCACGGTCGAACGGGTCATCGGGCCGGACGCGACGGTGACGCTCGACTTCGCGCTGGCGCGTCTGACCGGAGTGATCGAGAAGCTGGTGATCTATCCCGACAACATGATCGCCAACATGAACAAGTTCCGCGGGCTGGTGCATTCGCAGCGGGTGCTTCTGGCCCTGACCCAGGCGGGCGTGAGCCGTGAGGATGCCTACAAGCTGGTGCAGCGCAACGCGATGAGGGTGTGGGAACAGGGCGCTGATTTCCGCGAGGAATTGCTGGCCGATCCGGAGGTCACGGCGGCCCTGTCACCGGCCCAGATCGAGGAGAAATTCGACCTTGATTATCACACCCGCCACGTCGACACGATCTTCCAGCGGGTGTTCGGGTAAGCCACAGGCCCCGGTCCCGCGCGCCCCGAGGGTAGCGGCCCGGTCAGGAGAAAATGGGGTGGGGTGTGACCGGGCCGCCGGGGGATCGCCCGGCAAGTTACCGGGCTGGGGTGTCGGGGTTGTGAAGCGCGGACAAGGTTGAGTTCAACCCCGCCGTAATGACAAGACCCGCGCCCACGTAGAAGACTGCCAGCATGAAAAGCGCTCCCAGCAGTAGAGCCGTGTGAACAGGCGATGCCCAAGTGAAGACTTCAAGGAAGGGGTAGTGAAGCGGCATCGCTTACCCTTCCGGATCTGATACAACCTTAGCGGGTATTGCTGATCCCGTCTAGGGCTATTTACGTTTCGTTTTCAACAACCCTGAATTGGGCCGAGCCGAACACAGCCCTGCCTGATTTCCGTTTGGAAGAAAGGGCAATCGCTGCTATCCTTCTTTCTGCACAAAGCAGAGGTACTGATATGACGTCCACAAAGACAGTTCTGGCCACGATCCTCCTTGTCACTCTTCCCACGCTCGCATCAGCGGCCTGCCAATATGGCAGTCAAGAGCACGCGACAATGTCCTGCGCCGATGGCGCGACCTGAAATGCAACTACCAAATCCTGCATCAAATCGACAAGCTGACCCGTCGATCTATGTCCTTCGTGGCAGGACGTGCCGTCGTGTACGCCCTGCCTATACGTATGTTCTGACAACAAGGTTAATGTTGTCTTTATCAACGGAGATCTCATGGTCCTGCGCCCTGCACTTGTCGCCTTGCTTCTTGCTGTTCCTTCCATGGCCCTTGCCGCTGGCAGCGATGACGACACCCCGCCCAAGCCCACCAAGACGACGACGGAATGCGCCGAAGGCACGGTTTGGGACGAGGCCAAGAAGGACTGCGTGAACCCGCAGGAAAGCCACCTACGGTCATTTCAAATATGGGGTCAACGGGTAGGTCTACTGGCCCTCATGTGCATTTTGAAGTTCTGAAGAATGATAGACAGATTAATCCTGCTAAATTTGTAGCATCGCGCTAGTCTGGCTAGCCGGGCTGGTCGGGCCTAAATAAACACATCCCTCAAGCAAAATACCTTTCAGTAATACATGACCCGAGGCCGGTTCTCAGGCATAATACGTCGTGTTTTTTTATTTTAATTTGCGGTTTTTCCCCGCGCGCATAGCCATATTCAGGTTTAATTATTCAGCATGATTTTAAAAGCAGTGAAAAAAGTATTCGGTAGTCGTAATGAACGATTAATCAAGCAACATCTAAAAACAGTCAAAAAAATTAACGCACTCGAACCTGAGTTTGAGGCACTGACGGATGAACAGCTTGCTGCCAAAACCCAGGAATTTCGTAGTCGATTAAAAAGTGACGATAATCCGAAGGGCGAGACTATAGACCAGTTATTGCCCGAAGCTTTTGCTGCGGTTAGAGAAGCGAGTCGTCGTGTATTAGGCATGCGTCATTTTGACGTGCAATTAATCGGCGGCATGGTTTTACACAGTGGAAAAATTGCAGAGATGCGCACCGGTGAAGGTAAAACACTGGTTGCAACACTTGCTGTCTATCTCAATGCATTGCCTGCGAAAGGTGTGCATGTTGTTACGGTGAATGATTACCTGGCTTCACGCGATGCCGAGTGGATGGGCAGGCTGTATAATTTCTTAGGCATGACAACGGGTATCAGTGTGTCTGGTATGGATCATGTGGCAAAGAAACAGGCCTACGCTGCAGACATAACCTACGGTACCAATAACGAATTTGGTTTTGATTATCTTCGCGATAACATGGCTTTTACAGCAGAAGAAAAAGTCCAGCGTTCACCTTATTTTGCGGTTATCGATGAAGTCGATTCCATTTTAATCGATGAAGCTAGAACGCCTTTGATTATTTCAGGGGCAGTGGGCGAGAATAGTGATCTGCACCTCAAGTTCAAAGACTTTGTTAAAAAGTTGGAACAGGGCCAGCTAACTACAAAAGATGAGCCTGAAGAAAACGACTTTTCAGTCGATGAAAAAAATAAAAGCGTTCATATCACAGAGCGTGGCCATCAGCGTATAGAAGAGATTCTTGTAGAGCAAGGTATTCTTGAAGAGAATGACTCTTTGTATAGTGCGACCAACATCAACCTGGTTCATTATCTGAATGCGGCACTACGCGCAGCAGTGTTATTTGAAAAAGATGTACATTACATCGTGCGTGATAACCAGGTCATTATCGTTGATGAGTTTACTGGCCGTACGATGGAAGGTCGTCGCTGGTCTGAAGGTCTGCACCAGGCCATTGAAGCCAAAGAAGGCGTGGAAATCCAAAGTGAAAACCAGACGCTAGCCTCGATTACATTCCAGAACTATTTCAGGTTGTATGAAAAACTCTCGGGTATGACGGGTACTGCTGATACAGAAGCAGAAGAATTATTACAGATATATAATCTTGAAGTTATCCTCGTTCCAACTAATAAGCCAATGGCACGTAAGGATAACACCGACCTGGTATTTTTGACGCCAGCTGAAAAATTCAATGCCATAATCGAGGATGTTAAGGATTGTGTGACAAGAAAACAGCCCGTACTGGTTGGTACCGCATCTATCGAAGTTTCAGAACACCTCTCAGCATTATTGAAAAAAGAAAAAGTCAAGCATAGTGTGCTCAACGCCAAACAACATGAAAACGAAGCGCTTATCATCGAGAATGCAGGCATGCCAGCAGCGGTGACCATCGCTACTAACATGGCAGGCCGTGGTACCGATATTGTACTTGGCGGCAATCTTGATGCTGAGCTGAATAAAAACAAAGATAAAGTTGTTGATGAAAGTCGGATAAGACAGGAATGGGAAAAACGACATCAGCAGGTTGTTGGTGCGGGTGGTTTACATGTTATCGGCAGTGAGCGGCATGAGTCACGGCGTATCGATAACCAGTTACGTGGACGTTCTGGTCGCCAGGGTGATCCAGGTTCAAGTCGTTTTTACCTGTCATTGCAGGATGATTTAATGCGCATATTCGCATCGGATAAAGTCGGTGCCTTGATGAAAAAACTGGGTATGGAAGAAGGCGAAGCAATCGAGCATCCGTGGGTAAATCGTGCCATTGAAAATGCGCAACGTAAGGTTGAAGGTCATAACTACGACATTCGTAAGCAGCTACTTGAATATGATAATGTGGCCAATGACCAGCGTCGCGTGATCTACGCGCAACGTAATGAGATGATGGCAGAGACTGATCTGTCAGAAACTATCCAGTCTATTCGAGAAGAGATCGTCAATAATATAATAACTTCATATATCCCACATGGCAGCCTCGATGAACAATGGGATATTACGGGTTTAGAAAATGCACTGGATGAAGAGTTTGGTCAAAACTTACCTGTGGCGCAGTGGTTAGATGAAGACCATATGCTGGATGAAGCCGGTCTGCGTAGAAAAATTCTGTCTGTTATCGTTGACGATTTTGAAAGTAAAGTCCAGGTGGTCGGTGCTGAAGGCATGCGTAACTATGAAAAACATGTGATGTTAAATGTGTTGGACAAGCTTTGGAAAGAGCATCTGGCGGCGATGGATTATCTACGTCAGAGTATTGGTTTGCGTGGTTATGCACAGAAAGATCCGAAACAGGAATATAAACGTGAAGCGTTTGAAATGTTTTCTGAACTCCTGGAACGAATGAAATATGAAGTAATTACCATTCTTTCAAAAGTAAAAATTCAATCAAATGAAGAAGTGGAAAATCTTGAAGCCAGCGAAAATTCAAAAGTTGAAAATGTAAATTATCAGCATGCAGATGCTGCTGGTATGCAGAGTGTAGACGCTGAAGCTGAAAGCGAAAGCAAAAGCAAGGCTAATGCTGCTACCGCACAACCTTATCAGCGTGAACAGAAAAAACTTGGCCGTAATGATCCTTGTTTTTGTGGCTCGGGTAAAAAATATAAGCAGTGTCATGGCAAGTTAAGCTGAGTATTCGAGAATAAAATAATGGCCGTTGGATTGAAAGAGCCTCAAGAAATATTACCTGTTGCTGGTCTGCAGCTTGCTTCGATTACTGCGGGCATTAAAAAAAATGGCAAAGATGACCTTGTTTTAATCACTATCGAGCCGTCAGCAAATTGCGCTGTAACATTTACTCAAAATGCTTTCTGCGCTGCACCTGTAACAGTAGCAAAAAATCATCTAGCAACTAATATGCCTCGCGCACTACTGATTAATTCAGGTAATGCAAACGCGGGTACTGGTGATATTGGTATTAAAAATGCCATACAAAGCTGTCAATGGTTGGCCGAGGCTTTAAATTGTTTACCGCAACAGGTTCTGCCATTCTCGACCGGTGTTATCGGGCAGCAATTACCTATGCAAGTTTTTCAGTCAGGTATCACTAAGATAAGTGAGCAGCTTTCTGAAGATAACTGGATGTCTGCAGCTAAAGGTATAATGACCACCGATACTGTAGCGAAGGCCGTATCAAGAACATTCACACTGAATGACCACACTATAACTCTAAGTGGGATAGCAAAAGGTTCTGGCATGATCTGTCCGAACATGGCGACCATGCTAGCTTTTATCGCCACTGATGCAAATATCGAAGCGAACTTCTTACAGCAATGTCTATCTGCAGCAGTAGAGGGCAGCTTTAATGCCATCACAGTCGATGGCGATACGTCGACCAACGATGCCTGTGTATTGATCGCGACTGGTAAGGCGGGTAACGAACCCTTAACTGCCTCAGCTGATGCTGAGATGTTCATCGATGCCCTGCAGGCTGTTTGTACGCAACTGGCGCAGGCCATCGTGCGTGATGCTGAAGGTGCGACAAAATTTGTTACGATCAAAGTTTTACAGGCGCAGTCAAAAGCTGAAGCTAAAAATGTCGCATATACTATCGCGCATTCACCGTTGGTGAAAACTGCTTTATTTGCCAGTGATCCAAACTGGGGAAGAATACTCGCAGCCGTTGGTCGTGCAGGCATTGAGCAGCTTGATATCACAGGGGTTAATATTTTTCTTGATGATGTTTGTATCGTTCGGCAGGGTGCTGCTGATGAGAGTTACACAGAAGAAAAAGGTCAGGCAGTGATGAGCCAGGATGAAATCACCATAACTATCGAGTTAAATCGTGCTAGTGAGTCAGTCACAGTTTGGACATCTGATCTTTCGCACGAATATGTACGTATCAATGCAGAATATCGTACCTGATAATATTAGATAATGTTTTTTGCCTGGCAACATTCAGAAAACGTGACCTAATGTTAAAAGTAATTGCACAGTAGCATCTATTTATAAATTTACATATTCAAATTTTATGCCTGATATTGTTCATGTTGCTGTTGCCGTCATCGTTAATCAGAACCAGGAAGTGTGCATCAGCCTGCGTCATAATAATGCCCATCAGGGTGGATTGTGGGAATTTCCCGGTGGCAAAATTGAAGCCAACGAAACACCTGAGCAGGCTTTGACTCGCGAGATAGAGGAAGAACTCAATCTCAAGATACTTTCATTTCGACCACTCATTACAATACCTCACCAGTATCAAGATAAAACAGTCTGCCTACATGTGTTTAAAGTGTTGTCCTTTGAGGGATTGGCTGCAGGTCTGGAAGGGCAGGAGGTCAAGTGGATAGCGCTGTCGCAACTGCCGTTATATGATTTTCCCGAAGCTAATCAAGCCATTATAAAAGCGCTACAGTTACCGGATAAGTATTTGATTACCGGCAAGTTTCAGCATGAAAAGGACTGTTTAGAAAAGTTACAACGTGCACTTGATAATGGAATTAGACTGGTGCAGCTTCGGTTAAAAGCCGGTGACCTAAAGCCAGAGAGTGTAACGAGACTTGCTGAACAGGTTTCGTCGCTGTGTTTAAGTTCAGGGGCTAGATTATTGTTAAACATTTCAGAATGTTACTTTCCGGCACTCGATCTTTCAGCGATAAAGTTTGACGGCGTTCATGCAGACAGTAAAACGCTAAAAGAATTATCACAACGTCCAGATTGTCATCTGTTTTCAGCTTCCTGCCACAATAGGCAGGAACTGCAAAAAGCGATGCAATTAAATGCAGATTTTGTTGTACTGTCACCTGTGCAAAAAACATCTAGCCATCCAGAGATGGAAGCATTGGGTTGGCAAGTATTTTTAGATTTAACTGAAAGCTGCTGCGTACCGGTGTATGCACTCGGTGGTGTCAGCGCTAGCGATTTGAATCAAGCCTGGTTGAACGGGGCTCAGGGTATTGCTGGCATCAGCGCGTTCTGGAAGTAAACAGAGTCACGGCGAATTAGATCATACACATCATTAATTTAAAATTAACATCTTCCTTGCATTGCTCAGGGCGCACAGCAGGATCACTGTTTTTCATGAAGCGTACCGAGAAACGATGTTTACCAGCACTAATTTCCGGGTAACACTCGCTATCATCTGGAATCTCAATACGTAGTAGTTGTATCGCTTGATTGGTGTCGAGTGACTTCTGAAAAAAACCATTCTGTGCAATTTCGTCGGTGCTTTCTGCGCTGTGCCTCAATATATCCAATATTAATTGTATAGAGCGATCCAGGTGACCGAAGGGCTGAAACCATCTTTCGATGTGTTTTTGTCTTTTGTCTTTGGCTAGCAATAACCAGTGTTTAAGTGCCGGTAGATCAAAGTCACAAATGCTACCGGGTACTGAACTTTTCTGTGCGATAGAGGCGAGAAGCTCAACATTTTTCGTTTCCTGACCGACCTGACCACTGATTGCCTGTAAGTCCCCCATTCTTTTCTGTATATTTTTTAATACAGCGGATAGTTGTGACTGGTCGATCTGCGGTCGCTTGGAGAGGCGTTCAAGACGTGTGTGCTGTCGTTCGAGTTCTTTTAGTACTTCTAATTTAATATCACTGCGTGTGGTGTAAGCGAGTATTTCCAGGATAGCATCAATGGCAACTCGATTGTTCCAGTCGGAGCCTTGTTTAAGATGAAAAGAATATTCTTGGAACAGCTTTTCCAGACGCAGAAAAGCGCGTATTTTTTCATTTAATGGTTGTTCGTAAACGTGATTATTGGCCACAGTGGGACTTCTTGGTAAAGGGTTAGTAGATGGTAAATTAGACTTACCTTATATTTGAGTAAATTTTACACTTTTTTCTTCTACTAGACACGGTGTTTTTATTAGCCAGTTTCGGATAGAGCCATGTATTTTTTATGTAACCTGGTTATCTGTAGCTTTAACTCATTGAAATCATGATTGTTTTTGATAACATCGTCGGCAACTTTCAGTCGTTCTTCATCACTAATTTGATTCTTGATAATTGAGCGAATTTCATTCAGGTTGCGATTGTCACGTTGTTGTACGCGTTGAATTCTTGTTTCCTCATCAGCGACTACGACCAGAATACGATCGATCAAGTCCTGGTAATTTGCTTCGATAAGCAAAGGCACTGCCACGATGACGTAGTCGGGCGGATTTTTTTTTGATGCGAGTTTATCTAACTGTTGACTGATTTTCACTTGAACTTTCGGATGGAGTATCTGTTCTAGCTGTTGTTTATTTTTTTTTTGATTAAAGACAATCTGTGCTAGTTTTTTTCGGTTTAATGTGCCATCGAGGGATAGAATGTCCCGTCCGAAGGTATCTGTGATCTCCTGTAAAACGTTGGGATCAGTATTGACCAGGTCGTGAGCGATAATATCCGCATCGATAACTGGAATATCGAATTCGGTAAATAAATCTGATACCGAAGTTTTACCACAACCAATACCGCCAGTTAATCCAATCTTAAGCATGTCAAAGAAAAGACAGGTAGGTATTATTGATTTTTTCACCCCATAACAGGGCAATCCATCCGGCTACGGCTAGATAGGGACCAAATGGAATAGGCTGCTGTTGTTTTGTTTTACCAATAAGTAACATGCTGATGCCTACAATGGTGCCGACAACAGAAGAGACAAGAATGATCTGTGGTAAAAAACTGTAACCCATCCATGCGCCAAGCGCAGCCAGCAATTTGAAATCGCCAAAACCCATGCCTTCCTTCTTAGTTAGCAGTTTAAATAATTGATAAACTGACCAGAGAATAAGATAACCGGCCATGGCACCAATAACGCTGGAGGATAAATCAGTAAACAGATTGAAAAAGCTTAAAAATATACCTGCCCATAATAAGGGCAGAGTAATGTTGTCAGGCAGCAGTTGTTTTTTCAGATCAATCAGCGTTAGCGCAATGAGTGCCCAGGTAAAAATTAGCGCGGCCAGTGTTTGTAAGCTAACGCCAAATGTGAACGCAGTAATTAGTGAAGCAGTTCCTGTGATCAGTTCGACGACAGGATATTGCAGTGAGATTTTTGTATGGCAGGATGAACATCTGGCTTTTAAAAAAAGATAACTTACAACTGGAATGTTTTCCCAGAAATGTAATTGATGTCCGCAGTTCGGGCATGCTGATGCCGGTGTTGCCAGGTTGGTTGCCTTGAGTTTGTCGTCGATTACTGGCGGCTCAAGTTCCAGAAATTCGTGGCATTCCAGTTTCCAGTCACGTTCCATCATCAACGGCAGACGATAAGCGACCACGTTAAGAAAACTGCCTACGCATAAGCCCAGGAATAATACCGTAGAGTAATACAGCCACGGCGACGATTGAAAAACAAAAATGATGTCGTCGAACATATGAGCTTAAACTACTTCACCCATCTTGAAGATAGGCAGATACATGGCGACAACAAGACCACCAATGACCACCGCGAGAAATGCCATGATCATGGGCTCCATCAGCGCGGTTAAATTATCCACCGCGTCATCGACAGCTTCTTCGTAATAATCGGCGACCTTATCCAGCATGGCATCAAGGGCACCGGACTCTTCACCGATGCCGACCATCTGAATCAGCATGTTAGGGAATAATTCTTTATTTTGTGAAAGGCTGGATTGTAATGTAGTACCTGAAGAAATGTCATCGCGAACCTGTAAGATAGCTTTGGTATAAACACTGTTGCCGGCAGCACCGGCTACAGAATCCATGGCTTCGACCAATGGAACGCCGGCTGCAAACATGGTGGAAAGGGTTCTGGCAAAACGAGCAATCGCTGCATTAGTCGTTAATAAACCCACTGCTGGTAATTTTAGTGCCAGTGTATCTAAAAATTCCCTGAATGCTCTGGATCTGATTTTTGCCTGTTTGAAACTATATATTGCGGCAGCGATAACCGCAATAAAGAACCAGACATTATCTACCAATGTGTCGGATAGACCGACAACAAATTGGGTGAAGGCCGGTAATTCTGCACCAAAACCTTCAAACATTTCTGCGAATGTTGGAACCACAAAAATCAGCAAAATAGCCGAGACCACAACAGCAACAATCAATACAGTCATTGGATAGGTCATGGCTTTTTTGATCTTTTTCTTTAATGCTTCGGATTTTTCTTTATAGGTTGCGACTTTTTCTAAAAGTGTTTCCAGAGCACCGGATTGTTCACCGGCATCTACCAGATTAACAAACAGGTCATCAAAATAAACAGGGTGTTGACTCAAGGCAGAAGCCAAAGTGCCACCCGCTTCGATATCTAATTTAATCTGCATGATTAATTTACCCATGGAGGGATTAGAGTGCCCCTGGCCAACGATTTCAAATGCCTGCACCATCGGTACACCAGCTTTCATCATGGTGGCGAGCTGTCGACTGAAAACAGCAATATCATTTGTTGTAATCGGTTTTTGTTGTGGA
>CAWBXM010000120.1:0-20186 GCA_963792545.1 uncultured Gammaproteobacteria bacterium
CGAGACCATGCCGGGATGGGATGCTGGAAAACTGGCGCTTGAAGCCAGCAAATCAAGACAACGCGCTATCGATATGGGCGCTAAAAAGTGACGGCCAGCAAAAGTATTATGACCGTCATCCCGACAGAGCTGTTTTTTAGCGACGAGGGATCCTTTACAAATCCAGAAGGTGAAAAGTGAAAAATCTTAGACCGGATAATTATCATCGTTACTGGTTTTAAAGCTTGCACAACGATGCTTTAAAACCACTCGTTGGCATCAGCCAGTGTTTACTCGGTGATGCTGTTCGTTATGACGGCAGATCCAAAGCCAATAAGATCGTCCTCGAACAACTCAGTTTACTTTTTGATCTAGTGCCTGTCTGCCCGGAAGTCGAAGCCGGCTTATCTATTCCCCGCCCACCTGTGCAGCTCACCGGCAGTATTGAAAACCCAAAACTCATCGGACGTGACGATCCTTCGATCGATGTCACAAACATCATGCAGCGCTACTGCGACATAAAACCCGCCGAACTAAAACATCTCTCAGGCTTTATTTTTAAAAGCCGTTCACCAAGCTGCGGCCTAAATAGCGCGCCAGTTTTTATTAACGAACAATGTGTGACTGAAACCAGTCGCGGTATTTTTGCAAAAATAATGTGCACAGCCTATCCTGATTTAGCCGTAATTGAAGATAGTGAGCTAGAAAATAAAAATCTGCTGCACAGGTTCATACAGTTAACAACACAGACACATTTAAGTTAAAACTTGCACGTACAGACAACAGTGAAAGACTGTTATAGGCACAGCACGCGCCAAAACTAAAAAACCTAGCTGTTGATAACAGCCCTCACTCATCCCTCAGTTACCAGGAATGGCAATGGTTATGGTGGCTTTCACTTTTTACAGACAGGACAAATAGACGCTGTCGCCACATACCTAAAGCACTATATAACATCTATAAGCTAGTGTTTATATCCAGATGAGCCTGACCCCCTACAGTAAAATAACAATAGCTTACACATGTGACCAATCTTATTTTAATAAGTCTATACTCGGTAAACATAAAAAATAAATTCAAATAAAATATGAATATTATTGATCACTTATCGATTAAAAATAAAACCTACCTGCTGATATTATTGAGCGTTGCCGTTGCGCTGATCCTCTCGCTCGTCTCCAACAATGGGCTTAATGCTATTCGCATCGAGCTTGATGATTTAATCTTCTCAACAAAAATCGAGCGTTACACAAACAGGTTAATTCTTAAAGAACAGACCTATCGTTTAAATGCGAATGGTTCGGTATATGATTTCAAAGCTGCCAACAAAGCTTATGATGATGCCATTATTTATGTAAAAAAAATCTATCAGGTGCTTGATGAAGCTAATGATTTAGACGAAACAAGTTCATTACAGAATAACCTGCGCAGTACTCGTCAATCAACAGATCAATACGAAAGCCTGTACCTGAGAGGCGTTTCGCTATTGACCGAGTTAAATAGACAGGCAAACATCCTGGAAACCGAGGGCGACTATATCACGCTACAGATCCAGCAATATGTAGAAGCCAAAAGACTGGAGCTCAAACGCTACCTATCAAAGAAAACCGCCGAAAAGATCAACAACGGTTCAAATATCTGGCAATACACCTATGTCACAAGGTTACATGAAAAAAAATACCGATTCAGTCCGGATGACGCCGTGCTCGACACTTTTATTAAAGACTACCATTTCATGATGAGCGAATGGGTACGTCTTGAAGAAGCTTCTGACCAGGATTTTGAACTTGAAAAGCTTGCTAACTTTAATAACTCTGCAGAAAAATATGAAATCGCCATGTTGTTATGGGCCGATCTTAATAAACAACTTGTTACTGATGTCTTGCCTAAAATGAAAAAACTGGGAGACGATATTATAAGACATAGCATTCAATCAGCCGAGGATTCCGTTAAACACATGTCGAAAAAACATAACAGTATTGCATTAACGCTAATTGCTGTGAGTATTGCCACCATCCTACTGGGTATAGTATTCGGAACCCTGATCGCCAGATCGATTTCATCCGTCGTCACCCGCTTCCACAACGGCCTGCTAGATTTCTTTCAATATCTCAACCAACAACAAAAAACAGCACAGCCGATTGCGATACAGGGGCATGATGAAATCGCTGTCATGGCTGAGATGGTCAATGAAAACATCATTAAAATCCAGGGCGAACTTAACAGAAAAGCAGACTATCAACAGGCCTTACTGGAATGGTCAAAAGTCGACTATCAGGATAATAACTTAACCATCAATAAAGCCACCGAGCTATCTGCAAAAGCATTACATGTCGAGAGAGTCAGCATCTGGCTATTCAATGAAGACCAGACAACAATGACCTGCGCTGATCTATATTCCAGTGATTCACGCAAACATCAAAGCGGTGCAGTGTTAACATCCAAAGACTCGCCTGAATACTTCAAAGCGGTACGCAGTGGCAAAATACTTACCATTAACAATGCCAGGGAAGATGTACGCATCCGAGAATTTAATGACAACTATCTTAAACCTTTAAATATTTACTCCCTGCTGGACCTGCCTATCGTTCACGACAACCGGTTTATCGGCGTGATCTGCCATGAAAAAACTGGCGAAATAAAAATCTGGAAACCAGATGAACAGGATTTTGCCGAATCCGTGGTCAACGCGATCTCACTGTCTCTGGAAATCAAGAAACGCCGCATCATTCAGGAAGAATTAAAAGCCCAAAAAGAAATTCTTCACTACCATGCGCATCATGATTCACTCACTAACCTGCCCAACCGTTTCCTGTTTAACGACCGACTTAATCAGGCCATCAAACAAGCTGATCGTGATGTAACAAAGATCGCCATTCTGTTTCTCGACCTGGACAACTTCAAAGGCATAAACGATTCTATGGGACACAAAGTCGGCGATGACTTACTGATAGAAGTGTCTAAGCGCCTGAGTAGCATCATCCGTCAAACCGATATCCTTGCCCGCCTCGGTGGCGATGAATTTTGCATTGCACTAAACCAGGTCACCAATAATGATGTTGTGGTAGAAGTAACGCAAAACTTACTCAGGATAATGCATGACCCGATAGAACTTTTCAACCAGTCGTTTTATGTCACGCTAAGTGTTGGTGCCGCCATTTATCCCGATGATGGAAGCACCCCGGAGGAACTACTTAAAAATGCCGATGCTGCAATGTATCAGGCAAAAGATGACGGCAGAAACACCTACCAGTTTTATAATGAAGCAATGACCGAAAAGGCTTTTGAACGCATAGCCATGGAAGCCAGCTTCCGTAACGCATTAATTAAAGAAGAGTTTATTGTACATTACCAACCTCAGATAAATGCAAACGATGATCAGATTATTGGTATGGAAGCGCTAGTCAGGTGGGAACACCCGGATATGGGCCTGATTCCTCCATCCAAATTTTTAATTTTTGCAAATGACACTGGCCTGATTATCTCACTGGATCACTGGGTAATGAAAACTGCAATGAGACAATATGCTCACTGGTATCAGCAGGGATTTCAACCGGGCAGGCTGGCACTCAATTTATCCATGAGGCAACTTAAAAAAGAAGATTTTATCGACACGATAAAATTACTGCTCGATGAGACCGGCTGCCAACCACAATGGATTGAACTAGAGGTCACTGAAGGTCAAATCATGGAAGACATCAGTGTATCGATACAAACTCTCAACAGCATAAAAGATTTAGGCATCAGTCTGGCTATCGATGATTTTGGTATCGGCTATTCATCGCTGTCACAACTCAAACGACTGCCCATCAATAAATTGAAAATTGACCGCTCATTCATACGAGAGCTACCGCACGATGAAGAGGATGTGACGATATCTAAATCCATCATCGCCCTGGCCCAAAACATGGGATTGAGTGTCATTGCTGAAGGCGTAGAAACCAAACAGCAGAAAGACTTTTTACTACAAAATGGCTGCCACTACATGCAGGGATTTTATTACAGCAAGCCCTTACTAGCCAGCGATATCGAACAGCAATTAAAAGCACAATCTTAAGACTATGACTCCATAGCGCTGACATAATAGCTTAGCTTTAACAAACACTAACTGTCCCGCTGAGAAACAAACATGACTAAATCACGATTCCAGGAACACAAAGTATGGGACGTACCAACAAGAGTATTCCATTGGATCAACTTCCTGACAATTATCAGCCTTATTTTTGTCGGCCTGATCATGCTGTTCAAAAAAGAACTCGGCATTACCAGTGTCGAAGCAAAAATTGGATTAAAAGAAGTCCACGTCATTATCGGTTACATCTTCGTATTAAATTTTGCCTGGCGGATAATATGGGGATTCATCGGTAACAAATATGCGCGATGGAGAAATATTATTCCGCACAAAGGTTTTACCAACGTCGTTCGCAATTATATTCTCTCTGTAAAATCTGGTGAGACCAGACAATATATCGGCCACAACCCGCTTGGCCGCCTGGCGATATCCTTCATTTATTTACTCCTGCTCACTATGGCAGTAACCGGCCTGGTGCGAGCGGGCACCGATATTTATTACCCGCCTTTTGGTTCGCTGGTTGCAGATTATATTGCCGAGCCCGGCACCGATCCGGACAGCCTCATTCCTTATGATGCAACTGGAACAGATAAAGATAAAGCCGACAGCTTGAAAACATTTAAAGGTCCTATCGGAACAGTACATATCTATTCTTCTTACGTTCTTATGTTTATGATCGTACTTCATATCTTCTTTGTGGTACGCACTGAAATTCGAGAAGGCGGCAGTTTGATCAGCGCCATGTTTACCGGTAAAAAAATACTCAATGACAACCCGGTTGATTCTGACTAAGGTTTTCCAGGAATGTAAAACAGCAGCTGTATAATCTGTCACTACCGATAATACGCTGCCAAAAAAAACGACGGCTTGTGAGACAAGTCGTCGTTTTTTATTTTGCCAGTTTTCTGATCAAGAAAATCTCAGACCAGCGCGTGAGTTTACACAAGCTTTCTACAAAGCATTATTCGACTCATCAACTGCATTGACACGCAAACCATCAGGATTGCTATCAGACGTATCTGCTATCCATGGCGCCAGACAATCACGATCTTTCACACACGGATCGGTCAGCGTCTTCAAAAACTCGACCAGATCAGTAACGTTGTCTTCTGTGAAATCAACATTCTGATGCACGCCCGATACGTTGTTAGTACGATTCGCCTCAAGCTGATCTAGCGCAAACTGTGTGTTCGTAAGCATGTTCGAAAACTGAATATTCGCGTTTGCATCCAGTTGCGTAAAATCGTAATTCGCAATCGCTTCAGCCGGATTTAACATGTGACGAACCATATTTTCCAGTGTGGTATAACCACCAGCATGCCCCCACGGGCCCGTCACTTCTACATTGAGTAGCGTAGGCGTTCTGAAGTGATACTATCGGTTGTCGGCATTGGTTGGGTACTGTTTCTCTGCACGACCAAAATCATCATTTAGCAGAGTGCCGTTATTGTTCACCTTTACCGCGGCCGATCTGTGGTGTTGCAAGTACGTGATATTGCTCATCAGTAAAGAAGTCACCTGAGTGACAGGATATGCAGTTAGCACCGCCTTTATCAGTGCTGGAAAAAACATTAGCGCGCCACGTTTTGCTGATTCGCTAATGGCTGCATTATCGCCTTCTACATAAGCTTTCCACGGTGTATCCACAAACACCTGTGAACGCTCATACTCACCGATAGCATCAGCGATACGTGTATAGGTAATAGTTGGATCACCGTAAGCCGCTGTCAAATTCAGTATCCCAGCCCAAACCTGTCAGTTTTACTTCTAGTGCATCACGAATTTTATCATTAGTGTCTTGTGCCGGCAGGCTGAAAGCATGCATCTCTTCTGGCGAGGTTACTGGAAAACGCGATTGAGCTGCGGTCAGATTATCACCTGCATCTGGGTCAGCAACACCAAACGCTTAATCGGGTGTACGTATTCCTAAACCGTCATCACCATTAACACCCGGAGTTTTACCCAGGCTTTCAACACGACCATCATGGAAAAGCGCCTGATCCCACAACGCAATATTAAATGTAGTCGGCGCATTTCGTGGCACGGTTGGCCCACCGTCAAACTCACCACCGACCGCATTCATGTCATGAAAACGTCCAGGACCTAAAAGATCTGGGGTCTCTGCGCCTACACCGATCGACAATGACAGGTCATCGCCGCCGCCCAATGACGGATGATGACAGGTCACACAGGCTGAATCATCATCACCGCCTAATCCTTTGGTGAAAAACAACTTTTTACCGAGCTGCACCTTGTCATCAGTAACCGCGGGAAGCGTTCTACCGGTACTTGGATCACCAGTTAAACCGGCGTCTGCAACCAGTTTAGACAACTCTGTATCGCTCACTGTGATTGAAGAACTTCCATTATTACACGCTGATAGCATCAGATAGAGTGACGCTATAGATATAACCTTCAGATACCCGCTATTTGAATAGCTGGCAGATAATCTTTTTTTACTTCTTTTGTACATCAAAAAAATCCTCTTAAACAAATCATTATTTACTTAAGGCACCTCTATTAATTGCTTGTGCCCTTAATCAAAAACGGCGTGACAAACCCTTCAAATGTAATGCCAAATACTTACACAGAGGGGCATTGAACAAACCAACAGACAAGACTAGTTTTAATTAAACCGAACCGGAAACTTTATAGACCGGTGATTTCATAAAATCCAGTTCCTGCCATGTATTTACATTACAGGTAACATTATTTAAAAAGTGGTTTGCCAACCCAGTGTCGCTGTCCAGTCCTGGCTCATCTGTATCCCATCAAGATTTTCATAGACCGGCATACCAACTTCTAATGCCAGACGCTGATTCTTTACCCAGCCATCGGTGCCTAATAAATTAAAGCCCAGCAGTAGATTAACTACTTCGCCACCAGAATTATCCGGGTCAAATACCGGGCTACCTCCAGTAATGACATCATCACGACCTTTGATACCACTGTCTGTTTTTGCTGAAACTCGCGCAGAAGTACTTACCCAGTCCTGCCATCTGTTAGCGACCCATGCAGTACCTTCGATCACATTACCCAAATGATAATCTTTTGAATTATCATACAACCGTAACGTGGCCAGCGCCTGGCCACCCCATGAGAGATTATTTTTTCTCGCGGTGTAGGTAATACCAGGCATCAAGTCGACTGTTCCAGAACCCAGCTGCATGTTGTAACCCAGGCGGTCGATGCTGAGCTCCATGCCATTTGGTGCAAGTACGCTACCGCTTTTTTTGATACTGCCTGTCGGTAAACTCACACCTGCATTCAGGTGAAAGTTATGTATGCCATGACTGGGTAAACGGATCAGTGCAGAGACCTTGGTATCACCGAGACCATCTGATTTAACATTGTTATCGCCGATGACAGTAGTACCCGCCATGCCCTGATAAGTTCTTGATTTCATCTTGTAATCAAGATAACTAAACATCACTGCCATGGTCACGTCATCGGTCAAACCGTACATAGTGCCCACCATGTGCATATACATATCCATCTCAATCGGCACTACTCGATAGGTTGGCGGCACAGTCATAATCATATCCCCCATGCGCATCGTTTCACCGCCCAGCGGGTTTGACATAGTTGCCACTTCATCAGGATTGATATCATCTGTGTCAGAGCGCATGCCATCCATGTGCATATACATAAGACGGTATGACATCATCCACTCACCCTTCCCCATCAGGTGATCACCCATAACTCCGATGGGGGCATGGCTATCGGGGCTGCTATGGTCATGCCCAAGGTGGTCTGCATGCGTAGTCTGTGGCTCGGTATCTGCCGCCTGCGCATTTTGCATGGTTAATGCAACTGCTGAGGCAAGCAGAATAAGGGAAGTGAGTTTGAGCTTGTTCATTGTATCTCCTGTGATTAATTAGGAAGTGACTAATACAGGAATCGTGCCAATTATTATTTATTATAAAATCAGACACATACTATAAGGCAGCTCCTGATAAATGCGTGATATCACACGCTTTGTAGAAATTTCTTACACTAAAGAGGTAATGAGGCATTGTTATAAAGGCTAGCGAGAAACTTTCTGGTACAAGATACCCGTATCCACAATCCACGTGTAAGTGATGCTTAACTCAAGGTTAGGAAAGCACTTCGGATATCAGGCTATTTCAGCAATGACCTGTTTGAGCATAGCGATTGCCTGAGCATGATAACCACCGCCAAACAGGTTGAGGTGGTTGATGATGTGATAGAGATTGTAGAAGGTTTTACGCACAGAAAAACCCTCATCCAGCGGCGAAACATTCTGGTAACTGGCATAAAAATCAGAATCAAAACCGCCGAACACATATGTCATAGCGATATCGGCCTCGCGGTCACCATAATAGAGCGCCGGGTCAAAGATTACCGGCGTGCCCTGCTGACTCCCCGTGACATCCAGACCAGCAACATTGCCACCCCAGAGATCACCGTGCAGCATCGATGGGCGAACCTCGTGACCTTCGAACAGCTTTGGCATATCCACGAGCAGTCGCTCACCCAGCGCCTGCAACTCACCGCCATAACCGTTATGGGCTGCCAGCTGCAATTGATAACCCAGTCTTTGCTCGCGCCAGAAAGTCAGCCAGTTATCCATCCGGGTATTAGGCTGATGCGTGGCACCGATAGTATTATCAATCTGCCAACCGAATGACTCGGCGGTTACCGCGTGCATCGCCGCCAGCTGTTCGCCTAATACCGGCTGATTGGCCTGCCTGCTCATCTCCAGATATTCCAGTACGATATAACTTTGTCTCTGGTCATCGCCAACACAGACCGGCTGCGGCACTTTGATGGCACCGCTTGAGGCAATTTCCTGCAAACCTCTGGCTTCAGCCTCAAACATTGCCTGCTGCCCGGTTTTATTGGTTTTTACAAAGTATTTTTCACCATCCTGCCCGGTCAATAAAAAAGCGGCATTTATACTGCCGCCAGCCATACTTTGTTGATGGCTGAGCAAAAAACTCCGCCCTGTTATCTGCTCAATATGTTGACCGATGGACTGCCACTGCTTCATTTTTAAACTCATTTCAAACTGTAAAAGTTAAGCATCTGTTTAAATCACTAAGTAACTGTTATTTTCTCTAAGTTGCACTTTTGTGCACAAGCAAATAACAACACTCTAATATACTAAATTTTTTTTTCATGAAATCAATGTTATCAACATAAAACGCTCGATATATACTTTTAACTAGTTGTTATATATAGACTTATTTTTAATGGTTAAAAATCGCTCAAACTAACGAAAACACTATTTTTATAGTAGAAATAACGCTTCTTTTTTTTCTTGTCCACAAAGTTATCCACAGATTTTGTGTGTAACTCGGCTTTTATATATAATTTTAATGACTTAACATACATAACCTAGAAAAACTATTAAGTATTTTTAGTAAATTTGAAATCAACTTGCTCCAACAGAGATTACTTATACACATTCTGCAAATCACAATTATTATTTCTGGTCAAGCCCGTTATAAACACTACTATTATAGCACCTAGTCCAGCAACCAACTGATTAATAAGTATATTTTCTTGTAAAATATATTACATAAATATTACAGAAAAAAGACTAGTCAAAATTATTTTTTTCTGGTAGCAATGATGTCCACAGACTTATCCACAGGATTTTCAGGTCAACATAAACTTATCCACAGCTTTTATCTGTAATATTTTACAAAGCACATAAGCTCTGTACGATTTTGCAGTACAATCACCACTTTATTCATGCAAAACCACAGACGGCCCGCTTAATCTTCCTTTGAAATGTCCAGCCAACGTATAATAAAAGTCGCTGTGCCGTGCCCTCTATACCGGACATTTGATTACCTGCTGGCACCTGCCTCTAAAGATCATATTATCCAGCCTGGCATGCGGGTACGGGTTTCTTTTGGACGACAAAATCTTATCGGCATCATCATCGAAGAAATATCGAAAAGCGATGTACCGCTAGCCAGGCTGAAGCCTGTAATAGGTATTCTGGATGAAACCAGCTTACTGCCTTCAGACATTTTTGAGCTGCTGCTTTGGTCTGCTCGCTATTACGCGCATCCACTGGGCGATGTTTTTCAAACAGCGCTGCCGGTCTATCTTCGCTGTAACGATGATTCGACACCCGCATTAACTGAATTCTGGCGCATCAATGATGCTGCTGGCCAGGACTCTATTACAAATGGCTCACCGGCAGAAGACATTTTACAATCTTTAAATCGCGCCCCGCGGCAAAAACAGATCTATCAGATCTTGAGTAATATTAACAATAATGCCGGCCTGGATGCAGATGCCTTAAACTCATTCACTGATAACTGGCGTGCACCCATCAAGGCCCTGCTGGACAAACAGCTAATTATTGCCGATGTAAAACCGGCCATTTTAGTCTCGGATGATGCTCACTCAAAGCTAATACGGCTCAATGATGAACAACGTGCCGCGGTGAATGCTATCCAGGAACATGAGCAACACCATGCCATACACGTACTCAACGGCATTACCGGCAGCGGCAAAACTGAGGTTTATCTGGCACTGTGCGAAACCCTGCTCGCCAACAATAAACAAATTTTAGTATTAGTTCCTGAAATCGGCTTAACTCCTCAGCTAACGCAACGCTTTCTACAACGCTTAAATACCACGCTAGTCGTTTTACACTCCGCCATGAATGACAGGCAGCGTTATGCTGCCTGGTCGGCAGCTGCCAATAATCAGGCTCAGCTAGTTATTGGCACCCGTTCTTCTATCTTTACGCCGCTGCCCAATCTTGGCCTGATAATCATCGATGAAGAACATGATGGCAGCTACAAACAACAGGATGGCTTTCGCTACAACGCACGTGACCTGGCGATCCTTCGCGCCAAAAACAATAATATCCCCATCGTACTAGGCTCAGCCACGCCCTCGCTGGAAACTCTGAACAATATAAATGAACAGCGCTATCAAGTTCATTATCTAAGGCATCGCGCCAATAAAAAGCCATTGCCAAAAATAGAGTTAGTTAATTTATGCAGCCAGAAATTGCATGAAAGCCTGTCCGAAACACTGCTTACAAAAATTAAACAGCACCTGAAACAACAGGGCCAGGTACTGCTCTTTATTAACCGCCGCGGTTTCGCACCACTGCTAATGTGCCATGACTGCGGCTGGACGACCAATTGCAAACGCTGCGATGCGCACATGACTTTTCACAAACGCCGCAATCAACTGCATTGCCATCATTGCGGCTCACAACGACCGGCACCCGATACCTGTGAAGAATGTGGCAGCAGCAATGTACTGGCTATCGGTGCTGGCACTGAGCGTATCGAAAATTTTTTACAGACGCAGTTTCCCGATACAAAAGTCAGCCGGATCGATCGCGACAGCACCCGCAACAAGGGCAGCCTGCAGGAAAAGCTGGAGCAGGCCCACAGTGGCGAGGCCGGCATCCTGGTGGGTACACAGATGCTGGCGAAAGGTCATGATTTTCCCAACATCACACTGGTCGCCATCCTGGATACCGACCAGGCCCTGTTCAGTGCAGATTTTCGCGCCGCAGAACACCTGGCACAATTAATTACCCAGGTTTCTGGCCGCGCCGGACGCGCTGAAAAACCGGGCGAGGTACTCATTCAAACCCACCACCCTGACCATCCATTACTGCAAAATTTATTACATCAGGGTTATCAGGCGTATGCCCAGTCGGCGCTACAGGAAAGACAGGCAGCAAACCTGCCACCCGCCTACCATCTGGTCTTATTACGCTGCGAGTCAGTGGATGCCAATGCCGCTCAAACATTTCTACAGCAGGCACTGGAATGCTCAAAGCAGGTGGATACTAGCGAACTGGAGCTTTTTGGCCCCTTACCCGCCCCGATGGAACGCCGTGCCGGACGATATCGTTACCAGATCATGCTGCAATCCAGACAACGAAAAAAACTTCACCAGTTTTTAAACTGGTGGCCGCCACAGCTGCAGGTCTTACCTGCTGCGCGCAAGGTACGCTGGTCCATCGATGTTGATCCTTATGATACGTTTTGAGTAAGTTGGCAGTTGGCAGTTGGCAGTTGGCAGTTGGCAGTTGGCAGTTGGCAGTTGGCAGTAAAAAACTTAAAAAAAGATAAATCCCTGTCAAGAAGCTTTCATTTTTCTTTTAAAACAGTTTTTCGCTTTTAACTGATAACTGCCAACTGCCTACTTTCTTTTTAAAGTATAATCGCAAACCACAAAAACACATGAAATCAGACCATTGAAAGAAACTATCGAATCACTGCTGGATCAGGCGCTGGACAAACTCATCATTGATGGCCTGATCGAAGCTAAACCGGCTCTGCAGATCACCCGCACCAAAGATGCCGCACACGGTGATTTCACCTGTAATGTCGCGATGATGCTGGCTAAACAGGCAGGCAAATCACCTCGCGATGTAGCACAGGCGATTATCGACGTGTTGGCCGCCGACAAATCGATTACAAAAGTGGAAATCGCAGGTCCGGGCTTCATCAATTTCTTTCTCGGCCAGGAAAGCACTTTAAACATCATCAATGAAATTCTGACCCATGGCGATCGCTTTGGCCAAAGCAATGTGGCTAATCAGGAAAAAGTACAGATCGAATTTGTCTCAGCCAATCCTACCGGGCCTTTGCACGTCGGTCATGGCCGTGGCGCCGCCTACGGTGGAACACTGGCGTCACTTATGCGCGCCGTAGGGTTTGACGTTGACTGCGAATATTACGTCAATGATGCCGGCCGTCAGATGAACATTCTGGCCACCAGCGTGTGGTTACGTTATCTGGAAATCAGCGGCATCGAATTCAAATTTCCGGTTAACGGTTACAAAGGCGATTATATTTTTGATATTGCCAACAGTATCAAATCACAACATGGCGACAGCTTTGTATTTACTTCTGACCAGGTTTTTCAGGGCATCTATGCCGATGAACCTGACAACGAAGATGATGTCGGCGATAAAGAAAAACATATCGATGACCTGATCACACGTGCAAAACACCTGCTCGGCACTGAAAACTATCAACGGGTATTTAAAGCCGGCCTGGACAGCATCCTTGATGATATCCGTCAGGATCTTGAAGAATTTGGTGTGCCCTATAACAACTGGTATTCCGAGCAGACACTGGCTGATCGCGGCCTGATAGAAAAAGCAGTTGAGCGACTACAGCTGGCCGGACACGTAGAAGAACGTAATGGTGCGTTGTGGTTTTTATCAACAAACTTCGGTGATGAAAAAGATCGGGTAATCATTCGAGACAATGGTCAGCCAACTTATTTCGCCTCTGACATCGCCTATCACATGGACAAGTTTGCCCGCGGGTATCAACGGGTAATCAATATCTGGGGAGCAGACCATCATGGATACGTTACCCGCGTCAAAGCCGCCGTCGGTGCACTTGGCACCAATGAAGAGCAGTTACAGGACAAACTAGACATCCTGTTAGTCCAGTTCGCCAACCTGTTTCGCGGTGGCGAACGCCTGCAGATGTCTACCCGCTCCGGTTCCTTTGTGACCTTAAGAGAATTGCGTAACGAAGTCGGTAACGATGCCGCTCGCTTTTTTTATGTGATGCGCAAATGCGAACAACACATGGATTTTGATCTCGACCTGGCAAAATCACAGAGCAATGACAATCCGGTCTATTACATTCAGTATGCCCACGCCAGGATCTGCAGCGTCAATGCACAGTTAACCGGTAAGCAACTCGAGCATGATCGACAAAACGGTCTGCAGCAGCTTAATCGGCTCACAGAAAAACATGAAACCGAGCTGATCAGTAAATTAGATGCCTACGCTGACACCGTAAATAAAGCCGCGTTTAATGCTGAACCTCATCTGTTAGTACACTATCTGCGTGAACTGGCAAACCTGCTGCATTCCTATTACAACGCGCATCAGTTTATTATCGAGGACAATGATCTACGAGATGCACGCTTTAGTTTGATCAATGCCACCAGACAGATTTTAAATAATGGACTAACCCTGTTAGGTGTGAGCGCACCTGAAAAGATGTAAGCTTAAAAAACTTAAGCCTTGCAACCAAACATCGCAACAACATAACATAAAAAATAACAATAATTAAATGCCATCCGACTACAAATCTCGCATCAACCAAAAACAAAAAAAATCATTACCCGGGTACCTGTGGTTATTATCAGGCCTTGCCATCGGCCTGTTTGTTGCGTTTATTATCTACCTCGACAAACAACCAGAAAACGACAATAACTTCGGCACCGCTATACAGCTGGAACTTGAAAAGCTAAAGAACAAAAAAAGTAAAACTGCCGAAAAAGATGCAGCTGTAATAACCAAAAAGGACAAAGAAAAAAAAGAACCAAAATTCAATTTCTACACGATCCTGCCTGAACTGGAAGTACTCATACCAGAAAATGAAACCCGCCCACCTGACACCAGGCCAGAGACCACAAACACTAAAACAAATAAAAATAAAGCCAGTAGCACAGGCAAACAATATGTACTGCAGGTAGGTTCTTTTCAAAACCTTCAGGACGCAGAAAAACTGAAAGCCAATCTTGCCTTCCTGGGCTTTACAGCCGAGGTGCAACACGTTACGGTAAACAATCAGGCATGGCACCGTGTCAGAACTGGCCCTTATCAAAATAAGCAACAATTGTATCAAAATCAGAACCTGCTAAAAAAGAACGATATTGACTTCATATCGATGGAATTAAAATAATTTATAGCCTGAATTTTTCCGCATCTATCCCTTTCGATATACACCGTCTTATGCTACTATTCCCGCCTCTTTTCGTGGCAACGACAACAATTACAACATGCAAACCACGTTAACATGAGATGAATATGACATATGTCATATTCATACTGCAGAACTATCCTGGCGCTTTGTGGCGCAATAGAATTCGGAGATATGAAATGGCTTTATTTGACGATGCCTGGATGAAGGGCTTTCAAGAACAGTGGAATGCAGAACCTACGCTTGCAGATGCATTGCAAAAAATTAATTTTAACTCAGTAATCGGTTATGGTTTTCCTAAAGAAGACACCTGCACTGGCTTCATCAACGTTGTTGATGGCCAAGTTACCGAAGCGGGTGCATATGATGGTCGCGCCCTTAGCTGGGATATGCGTGCCGAAGAGAAAAACTGGGAAAAATGGCTAGCGAAAGAAATTGGTATGACCGGCCTGGGCCTGGCTTTCACAACGGGTAAGCTGAAATTCAAAACGGGTGATTTTAAAGCCATGATTTCAGATCCACGTATGGCCGGCCCTTTCATTAAGAGCTTTGGCGCGATGGGCCGCGTAAAAACGTAAATATAAACGATAGCTACAAACGTAATCATTAAAAAGCCACCCTTCATGGGTGGCTTTTTAATGGCACAAGCTATTGTAGTACGCATGCCAAATATCCACTGCGGATATTTTCATAACGGCTTTACTCAACTGCTCACCTCAAACACTCTACTAAACAACCTTTTTCCTAATGATACCAACCGATAATCACACCAAAAAGAATTGAGACGAAACACTCACGCTGCATCATACAATTTCTGTACTTTATCCTGTAATAATTTAGCCTTCACCTCTTTCGCCGCAACAGCATCGCCGATGTGCAGGCCAACACATGATTTAAAACCTTTTAATAAACGATAAAAAATATTGGCTTTATGCAGACTAAAAGCGCTGCCCCATAATCCATGCAGCGCCATCGGTAAAACCGGTACTGCACGTCGCGCGATGATCTTTTCTACACCCTCTCTAAAAGTATTCATCTCGCCGTTTTTTGTTAATTTTCCTTCTGGGAAAATGCACACCAGATCGCCATCAAGCAAGGCCTGATCAATTTCATCAAATGCTTTCTTTAACTGCGACTCATCTTCATGTTTACTGGCGATCGGTATAGTCTTTGCTGTCTTAAATATAAAATGCAGAATCGGTAACTGATATATTCTGTAATACATTACGAAGCGCACCGGCCGCCGGATACAACCTGCAATGATTAACGCATCGACAAAACTGACGTGATTGCACACCAGAACGGCAGCTCCCTGCTGCGGGATTTTTTCCAGGCCTTTTGTTTTTACGCGATAGATACTGTGGATCAATAACCACACCATAAACCGCATGAAGAATTCTGGTACCAGCGAATAAATATACAGCGCCACCAGTGCATTTAATATCGCAACCAGCAAAAATAGCTGTGCGATAGTAAATCCGGAAGATAACACACCGATCGAAACGATAGCCGACAACACCATCAGTAATGCATTAAAAATATTATTACCTGCAATCACTCGAGACATATGCTCAGGCACTGAACGCTGCTGGACCAGCGCCATCAATGGCACGATATACAAACCGCCAAAAAACCCGATCAATAAAACATCTGCTATCAAACGTAAATTACTGAGCGATAAAAATTGCATAACGCCTATAGTGAGCGATGGTATAACGTCGGGCTGTGAAAAATATATATCGACACCAAACAAGGTCAGCCCGATAGAGCCGAAGGGCACCAGACCTAGCTCGACTTTTTCACCGGATAACCAGTTACACAACATAGAGCCGGCACCAATCCCCACGGTAAACACAGCCAGAAGTAAGGTAACCACCTGCTCGTCACCACCGAGCATGGTTTTGGTATAGTTAGGTAACTGTACCAGGTAGGTCGCACCCAAAAACCAGAACCACGACACCCCCAGTATCGACAGGAAAACCGTGCGGTTAGTACGCAAAAATTTAATGTTACGGTAGGTCTCACTAAAGATATTCCAGTTTATTTTCAGCTTCTCATTAGGTGAAGGCGTCAGTGGAATAAATCGGCTGGACAGATATCCTGCAATAGCAAAAAATACTACCGCAATCGCCACGTACTGACGTCCCTGCTCCTGCGCAATCATAACCCCACCTATAATCGTGCCCAATAATATTGCGACAAAAGTGCCCATCTGCACCCAGGCGTTACCTTCTATCAATTCAGTGGTTTTAAGGTGTTGCGGAATATAACTGTATTTTGCTGGACCAAAAAAAGAGGATTGTACGCCCATCAAAAACAGCAGGGTGATCAGCATGATTATGTAACCCTGAATTAATGCAAACGCTGCAAGCACCATGATGAGTACTTCCATTAATTTGATTATCCTTATCGATTTTGCTTTTTCGTATTTATCAATCCATTGACCCGCCGTTGCAGAAAATAAAAAAAACGGCAGGATAAACAACGCGGCTGAAATATTGATCAAAAGATCTGCACTGGTATCGATAAATTGAGCACCCTGAAAAGCGATCAAAATAATCAGCGCATTTTTAAAAACGTTATCATTAAACGCACCAAAAAATTGCGTGATAAAAAACGGTAAAAAACGTCTCTGTGTTAGTAGTTCAAACTGCCCAGCATTCGAGCTTCTCGTGTCATCATCTGCCGAACGCTTATCCATGGGTGTTTTCTCGCTTTCAGCTATTACACAATAGCTCTATAGATATGCACCGATCTAGATCGGATACAAAAAATTAATTTCAATTTAACATTTATGCAACAATTATCTAGTATTTTCAAATGTTATAGCTATCCTTATATTAGTCGTTTTGTTTAAACAGGTTGTTAATATGTCCAAGAACCAGCGTCAATTCCCACGCGAGGAAATACAAATCGAAGTTGAACTTCGCTTTCTCGAGGAAGAATCACGCACCCTTATTACCCGTAACCTGAGCGAGGGCGGCCTGTTCATGCGTTTAAAAAACTCTGATCACTACCCGATTGGTGAAATGGTCAACCTGTATTTTAAAAATCCGCTGGCTGATTATGAAGAGACCGAAAAAGACGCCATCATCGTGCGTAAAACCGATGATGGTCTTGCTGTTGCTTTTATTGAAATAGATGGCTTCTAAATTACGGCTACAATCCTGAACTGAGACCCTGCCAGGTGGATAACTTGTTGCCACCCTGGTATGAAAGCTCAGACTTAAAAGAAAATTCCGTCCGCGAAAAAACCACATCAAGCAATTTTCACCAAAGTCTGTAACACGGATTTCAGCTCAAAACTGAGCACTACATCGAATCTTCAGTGCCAGCCTCTTTCTCACATTCTACGCACTCTAGTTCAAAGCCAATTTTTTCCGCGCGTCCACGTTTACTAATTACCCAGGGTCGAACCTGCCAGGGTGGATCATGGCGTACATGCTACGTATGACCACAACTCAAATCCGCGACCCAATGCTCGAACTCATCCTGGCGGAAACCCGTTATTTTCCGCTTCATATCCAGCCTGACGATTGCCTCATAAGCACGAGCTAAAACTATGGCTCTTCACTTTCTTCCAGTAACTCGATACTTTCATCGTGCAGCTCTACTCTTTCAATTTTCTCGAAACGGCTGCTGATCTTTTTGGCAGAGATATGTACACCTTCGACATCTTTGTTGGCCTGCTGGATGTGTTTTGACAGGCTATCCATACGTTGCCTAAAACGGTCAAAATCTTTTGCCAGACTTACCAGGTGCTCCTGTATCACATGGATCTGCTTACGCGTTGCAGAATCTTTCAATACAGCTCTTGCCGTGGTCAACACCGCCATCAATGTTGTCGGCGACACCATCCAGACGCGCGCACGTTGAGCCTCTTCTACCAGTATCGACTGATGCGCATGAATCTCTGCGAACACGGCTTCTGCCGGGATAAACATAATGGCACCGTCGGCGGTTTCATTTTCTATGATATATTTATCCGCGATATCTTTGATATGTTTTTTGATATCCAGCCTGAATTGCTTCTCAGCCAGCAGACGATCAGCATCGGTGGCATCGTTATCCATCATCTTCTGAAATGAATCGAGCGGGAATTTTGAATCTATCGCGATATGCCCTGTTGGATCTGGTAGAAACATCATACAGTCTACGCGCGTTTTGTTACTCAGCGTATACTGCAGCTCATAGCTACCTTCAGGCATAACATTTCGGATCAGTGCTGCCATCTGCACCTCGCCAAATGCACCTCGTGAACGCTTATCTGTCAGCACCTCCTGCAGGCTCACTACATTACTGGATAACTCTGTAATGCGTTTTTGCGCTTCATCGATCAATGCCAGTCGCTTGACTACATCGGTAAATGTTTCTGTGGTTTTTTCAAAACCTTTGCTCAGTCGTTGCTCGACCTGACCGCTGATATCACTCAATCGTTTTTGCAGAACCTGGTGCAACTCACTATTGGATCTGGCAAAACTTTCCAAACTGTCCTTAGACATCTCACCCAGGCGTTTTTCGATGCTCTGCTGCATGCCACCGAAACGTTCGACCGATGCCTGTGACATCTCACCCAGGCGTTTCTCTATGGCCTGCTGAACCTCGCCAAAACGCTGCTCCATTCTGTTCTGTGTATTATGTTGCGCATCTCTCATTGTCGCCCTTGTCAGCTGAAAGTTTTCCTGCAGGTTCTGCGCAACCTGTGATTGTTCTGCAGACTTTATATTTTGCTCAGCGAATATTTTATTCAGGCGCAGTACAAAATAGAGCAGTAAAACCAATATCACAAGCGACAGGCCGATGATGATCATTTCAGTCTGATTTATATTTTCGATGAGGTGTTTCATGCGGTTTGCGATATACTCGATTTTTTCGCTACTCTATCATACGTTGTGACTCATATTCTCTGCAAAACTACAGACATCGAAGACCCTGGCAGCAAAAGTTTCGAAGTCAGAATCAAACGTAAAACGCTCTCCATCTTCGTGGTACATAAAAACGGGGAATTTTTTGCTTATCATAATCAATGCCCGCATACCGGCGTCAATCTTGAATGGCAGGAAGATCAATTTCTGGATCTTGATAAAGAGCTGATCCAGTGTGCTACGCATGATGCGCTATTTACTATTGATGGTGGTAAATGCATAGCCGGTCCCTGCGTCGGCGAATCACTACAGGCGCTCACACTCTCCATTGTTGATAATGAATTACATCTCGATGCCTGAGCCAGGCCGCATCTCAAATAGATAATGGATTTTTTTATTCGACTTTTTCCACTATGGGCCATTGCCCTGTCTGCTCTGGCCTATTTTTTCCCCACACCTTTCACTGAGCTCAAAGGCAGCATCATCCCGTTGCTCACTGTCATCATGTTCAGTATGGGATTAACCCTGAGTGTGGCTGACTTCAAACGAGCACTGGCTATGCCAAAACTTATACTCAGC
>CAWBXM010000121.1:0-5865 GCA_963792545.1 uncultured Gammaproteobacteria bacterium
CTCGAGAAGGAACAGGGCAAAGCCGACAGCCCGACTAACCGCATCAATGTGACACTGGATGACGGTTCAGTTCAGCCACTCGATAGCAAGCGTTTACACACTATCGTTAGTGAGGCCTGCGAAGGCCTGCAGGATGTCGACCCTCAGGCCATTCTGGACGACACCGAGCGCAACCTGTTTGACGGTGTACCCTATAAAGATGTCTCACGCATGCTGGTGATGAGCGCCCGTACACTGATCGAACAACAGCCTGACTACAGTTTTGCTGCATCACGTTTATTGCTTGATGACCTGCGTACTGAAGCGCTCAGTTTTGTATTCAACAAAACCAGCAACGCTACTCAGTCTGAAATGCAAACACAGTACAACGGTTATTTTTCTGCCTACATCAAACGCGCCATTGATCTGGAACTGCTCGATCCGCGCCTGAGTGAATTTGACCTTGACTATCTGGGCAAACAGTTAGATGCATCACGCGACCATCTGTTTACCTACCTTGGCCTACAAACACTTTATGACCGCTACTTTATCCACTCTAACGATACCCGTTTTGAATTGCCTCAGGCATTTTTCATGCGCGTTTCGATGGGGCTTGCAATCAATGAAATCAACCGTGAAGAGAGTGCGCTTGAATTCTACCGTCTCCTGTCTTCATTCGACTTCATGAGTTCGACACCTACATTATTCAACTCCGGCACTTTACGTCCACAGCTTTCCAGCTGTTACCTGACCACCGTGCCCGATGATCTTGACGGCATCTTTGGTTCCATCAAAGACGATGCCCTGCTGTCTAAATATGCTGGTGGGCTCGGCAACGACTGGACACGTGTTCGTGGTATGGGTGCGCACATCAAAGGCACCAATGGCAAATCACAGGGTGTTGTACCGTTCCTGAAAGTGGCCAATGATACTGCCGTTGCGGTTAACCAGGGTGGTAAACGCAAAGGCGCGATGTGTGCTTACCTCGAAAGCTGGCACATCGATATCGAAGAGTTTTTAGACCTGCGAAAAAACACCGGTGACGACCGTCGTCGTACGCATGATATGAACACGGCGAACTGGATTCCTGACCTGTTCATGAAACGCGTTGCCGAAGATAAAGAGTGGACGCTATTCAGCCCCAATGAAACACCCGACCTGCATGAACTATGCGGTAGAAAATTCGAAAAAGCCTATACCGCTTATGAAAAGAAAGCTGCCCGCGGTGAGATGCAGGTACACAAAACCCTCAAGGCCGCTGCCTTATGGCGCAAGATGATTAGCATGTTATTTGAAACGGGTCATCCCTGGGTCACCTTTAAAGACCCATGTAATCTACGTTATAGCAACCAGCATGTTGGCGTGGTACACAGCTCAAACTTATGTACCGAGATCATGCTGCACACCAACGATCAGGAGATCGCTGTCTGCAACCTGGGTTCGGTCAACCTGCCCGCGCATATTAACGACAAGGGTTTAGATACTGAGAAACTGGAAAAAACCATCAACACTGCCATGCGCATGTTAGACAACGTGATCGATTACAACTTCTACAGCGTACCCGAAGCACGTGATTCTAACTTACGCCATCGCCCTGTCGGCATGGGTGTCATGGGGTTTCAGGATGCACTGTATAAACAGCGCCTGCCTTACGCTACGGAACAAGCCGTTGAATTTGCTGATCGCACGATGGAAGCCGTCAGCTACTATGCGATTAAAGCCTCGACTAACCTCTCTGAACAACGTGGTCGTTACTCATCGTTTGAAGGTTCACTGTGGAGCAAAGGTATCCTGCCGATTGACTCTATCGATTACCTGGCTGAAGAACGCGGCAACTATCTTGAAGTTGATCGTAGCCACACCTTTGACTGGGATTCATTACGTGCCCGTGTGCAAAAAGTTGGCATGCGTAACTCAAACACCATGGCGATTGCGCCAACCGCTACCATCTCAAACATCTGCGGCGTGAGTCAGTCGATCGAACCGACCTACCAGAACCTGTTTGTTAAATCCAATCTATCTGGTGAGTTCACCGTGGTCAATCCCTACCTGATCAAAGATCTACGCGACCGCGGATTATGGGATGAAGTGATGACTAACGACCTCAAATATTATGATGGTAGCGTACAACAGATCAGCCGTGTCCCGGAAGATCTAAAGGAGCTATACAAGACGGCCTTCGAACTAGATGCACGCTGGTTGGTAGAAGCTGCCTCACGTCGTCAGAAATGGCTCGATCAGGGGCAGTCACTCAACCTTTACATGTCAGAACCTAACGGGCAAAAACTGGATGCGCTGTACAAGCTGGCCTGGATTCGTGGTCTAAAAACCACTTATTACCTACGTTCAATGGGCGCAACCCATGTTGAAAAATCCACTATGGACAGTAAGCGAAGCACTGGTTTGAATGCGGTAGGCAACTCAGCAACAAATTCTGAACAGGGATCTGCAGCGCCCGGATCTGCAGCACCAAAGGCCTGCTCTATCCTGGATCCAGATTGCGATGCTTGTCAGTAAGGCTTGCCAATAAGGCCGGACACTAATCATTCATAACAACAAACAAGGGTAATAAAAAAGCGGTTCAGTAATAATTATAAAAAAGGGGGCGCCAGTGAGTCTGCTTAAGAAGTTGAAGCCAGATGAACTATACCAGGTGATACATGACCTGCTGTTTGAAAAAAATCAGGCGAGTCGAGATGAAATCGCACACTTTTGCGAGCACGACGGCATCTGTATTAACTTCACACGCGCAAGCTCAACCTGGCGTGCCCTTGCACCATGTGCTTTAAAACCCTGGTGGTTATTTTTAAATACACTGAAAAAAGAAATACGAAAAAACATGCACAACAAACATAACGAGAAAAACAAAATAACAACAAATGCTGCACAAGACGCAGAAAAAATAGAGGTAATAGATAATGCTTAACAACTGGGACGATCCTTTCGCACAATTCTCCAATAACAAAAACAATACTGCCAATGCATCAGATCAGGCGAATCATGCGTCTAGTAATGTTTCCAGTGAAGCCATAAAACAAAGCGTAAATCAGCAAGTCACTAATCAGCACGCTGAAGATGCATCTCCTGCAGACAAAGCTTCCGCTCCTGCTCACGCCCCTTACCTACCTCCTGTAGGCAAAGCTTCCGCTCCTGCTCACGCCCCTTACCTACCTCCTGTAGGCAAAGCTTCCGCTCCTGCTCAGCCCACCCAGACACCTCCTTCAAATCAGGCGCCACATGCAGGTGATGGCCTGGTCAGCAATGAACAGTTGATGGCAACGGCCGGCGCAGCACCTCAGGTCAACCCGATCATCGATGAAGTTATAACCGACATTTCTGATGCAGACCTGACCGGTACCGGTCTGGAAGAAATTGAAATGGGTGCATCGCGCATTCAGGTCGATGATAAAAAAATCATCAACTGCCGCGCTGATCTAAACCAGCTCGTGCCTTTCAAATATGACTGGGCATGGCAGAAATATTTAGATGGCTGCGCCAATCACTGGATGCCACAGGAGATCAACATGACTGCTGACCTCGCTCTGTGGCGTGACCCTAACGGTCTTACTGAAGATGAGAGAACTGTTATCAAACGCAACCTTGGGTTTTTCTCCAGTGCGGACTCACTGGTCGCTAATAATCTGGTACTCGCGGTTTATCGTCATATCACCAATCCAGAATGTCGCCAGTATCTATTGCGCCAGTCTTTTGAAGAGGCCGTTCATACTCATGCGTACCAGTACTGCGTTGAGTCACTGGGCCTGGATGAGGGTGAAATATTTAACATGTACCGTGAGCTGCCAGCAGTTGCCCGTAAAGCTGAGTGGGCCCTGCCTTTCACACAACACCTTGCTGATCCAAATTTCCAGACAGGCACACCGGAAAATGACCAGAAGCTATTGCGTGAATTGATCGCTTTCTACGTAGTGTTTGAAGGCATTTTCTTCTATGTTGGTTTTACCCAGATCTTATCCATGGGTCGTCGCAATAAAATGACAGGGGTGGCAGAACAATTCCAGTACATACTGCGTGACGAATCTATGCACATGAACTTTGGTATCGATGTAATCAATCAGATAAAAATTGAAAACCCACACTTATGGAGCGAAAAGTTCCAGCAGGAGATGGTAGAACTGATTCGTGAAGCGGTCGAGATTGAAACACAATATGCACGCGATACCATGCCTCGCGGCATCCTGGGATTAAATGCACCGATGTTTGAAGAATACCTGCAATTCATCGCAAACCGTCGTTGCTCACAGATCGGTTTACCGGAGCAGTATCAAGGCGCCAGCAACCCATTCCCATGGATGTCTGAAGTACTTGACCTTAAAAAAGAGAAAAACTTTTTCGAAACACGTGTGACCGAATACCAGACTGGGGGAGCCCTGAGTTGGGATTAATGCCGGCCTGAGTTACTACAGCTCGTTATTAATAATAAAAAGAGGCACTCACTACACACATAAACGTGTCAATAGATCAGGATATAAAAATAAGCCTTGGAGGCTGGAGTGAATTTGAAGGCGATGATTAATCATCGCCTTTTTTATTGCGCACCTTTAACTGACTTTTGTATTTTATTTCATATTCTCCACACCGCTCGATCCAGCACTGGCCTTTTTATTAAAGGGCACCTCTATATAAGTGAGTGTTAAACACAATAAACAGGTTTATGCCTGCACTGCTTCAGATAACGAGGGAACCTTTATGGTTTTTCATACGTGATAGTAATAGGAGATATTTAACGCCAGCTTTTAAGTGAGCTTCGCTATAAACATTTTCAAAAAAATTTGGTCGCAAAATTGCTGCACATTGCTTTTTCGCTTTCGCTTTAACCATCTGATTTAATTAATAATGTGGATTTATATTGATAGAACAGGACTTATTAAACATGATTATTTTGTCGAAAAATCAACACTATTTACTAAAGGATAATATAATCTTTTACTTAGCTCTAAGCGCAATGTGCTAATCAAATTAAATGTCAGTAGCGGTTCTCGCGACTGAAAAAGAATCTCAAATTTACCAGATATAAGTAGACAGTCTACTTCTCAATCGCATGTGCGGTACTTCACTATGGTTATTCAAAAAACGTACAGATCATTAATTGCCAGCCTATTTGCATGCATGTTTGCCGTCTTAGTTGTGGGGTGCGGAGGTGGATCTAGTGATCAAACAGGAACTGGAGAACCTTTAGCAGCAACTTTTGTTGACCTTGAGGCTATACCCGGCGCCATGGTTGCCGTTAGAGTGGGTGAAGTGGCTACGCTAGATGGCAGCCGTTCGTCTATCACGTCAACCAAACCTTTGAGCTATAGCTGGTCCTTCGCCCATAAACCATATGCCAGTACTGCCGTACTACAGGGCGCCACAACAGCGACTCCCAGTTTCATCGCTGATGTTCGTGGTATCTATACATTGCAACTGCTGGTCAGCATCGAAGGTGTTACCAGCCAGCGTAGCGTTGCGACTGTCATAGTCACTAATCAAGGTGAGAGTTTAATCGGCCCTTTTCCTGGGCATCAAGGAGTGTCGTCAAACTGTGTGGCTTGTCACGATGGCGTGAGCCGTGTTGGAACCGGTGAGCTTATTCAACCCAAATCACCGGATCACATTGCCACCAGTAATATGTGCCAGGCCTGTCATACCCCTCAAGGATTAAGCATTATTCCCTATGTCGATCATCAGGAAGTATTTGGAAACTGCAGCCAATGTCACGATGGTGTAATCGCCATAGGTAAATCTGAGTTTCATACGCCGACGAATTCCGAATGCAACGATTGCCACAATACCACCAGTTTTCTACAACTAGCGCCGGACGGCAGCTTTGATCATTCAAATATTGTCAGAGAATGTTCCGGTTGCCATAACGGCACTGTGGCCATA
>CAWBXM010000122.1:0-4205 GCA_963792545.1 uncultured Gammaproteobacteria bacterium
AATGTATTGCTGCCTGTACATCAGCCTTGGCCGTCTGTGTGCGATCGGCGTCCAGAATCTTTACTGCAAGCGCCATTTCTTCTTCAGCCTGCGCGATAGTTTTTGGTGCATATTTTTCCGCACCATTCTGTTTTGCACTGGCAATAGCTGACTCGGCCAGATCTTTGGTACCCTGTTTCAAAGCTGCCAGTTCAAGCTGAGCATAACCTTTGAGCAGTTCAGGTCGACGTTGCTTGGCTTTTTCGACGTTACCCTCTTCTATCAGAGTACTGGTATTTTTCAGATCCTCGTCCAGTTTTGCGAGTTTTTCGCTCTGCAAGGTAGCAACACCCGCTTTCATTGCACGTTCACGGGCACTCAGTACATCGCTCAGTAACTGCCGGCTACTGACAGTATCTTTTTTCATCTTATCGACTACTTTTAAGCCTTCAGTTGCTGATTTATTTGCGGCGTCCTTTTTATTGTTGTGAGCTGAGTTCACCGCACTCTCTAAAGACGCGAGCGCTGCGGCATAACTTTCTGGTGCAAGATATTCTGAACCTTTTGTTCTGGCATCTTTTACTTCAGAATCCAGACTCGCCACCTGCGGATACTGGTCCAGAACTTGCTCCTGTGTCAGTTTCGGTTGTGACGAAGCACAGCCACCCATAGCTATCAGTGCTGCGACTAGACTCAGGCCAAACAGACTTCTTGTGATTTTCATTTTCTTTTTCCTCATTTAATAAATTTATTATAAAAGTTTTATGCAAAAAAAATACTTGCCGCAATTTAAGCATGTAATTCGATCTCTTACCTAAAAAATTTAATCTTCCACATATAAGACTGCAGGCTAAATAGAAAAGTCACATCTATTACATGCTCAACGATTCCCACTAATGCTGAATAAACGAACTTCGTGCAGGTCTACACATTAATGATAACCACCTACAGCTGAAAAAGTGGCAGAGTTATGTCTGCTTTAAAACCACCAAGGTCATCAGAAGGCTTAAAGCTGATACTGCCTTTGTAATCCCTAACAATATCTGCAGTAATCGCAAGGCCAAAGCCGTGACCCTGAATGTTTTCATCCAGGCGTACACCTCTTCTAGCGATTTCATCTATTTTCTCTAGATCAGTACCCGGGCCATCATCTTCTATAGTGAGATGAAACTCAGAATCGATAATTACAGTTAGCCTGATCTTATGCGCCGCCCATTTATATGCGTTATCCAGCAGGTTACCCAGCAACTCCAGCATGTCTTCTCGATCAACGGTGCAGATAACATTTTCTGGCATATCTATAGTTAATAATAATGTTTTAGATGAATACATCATATCCAGCGTTTTAATCAGAGCAGGTAAGTCTTGGGAAAATGAAAATAATGCACCGCTATGACTATGACCTGCGAGTCTTGCACGCTTCAGGATATGATCACTTATCTGATAAATATCATCAGCCTGCTTTGCTAATGTAGCTTTAGCCGTATCAGAAATTAAATCTTTATCTGTTATCTGCCTGATGACCGTTAAGGGTTTTTTAATCGCGTGAGCCAAATCACTCAAGGCATCACGTGACCGGCGTAAACGTTGCTCCATTATGCTCAATAAATGATTAACTTCGTTGATCAATGGCTGCAATTCGCTGGGCGATTCTGTGTTCAATTTATTTAACTGTCCTTGTTGAAGTAATTTTAATTCAGCGTGCACCTTGCTCAATGGTTTCAAACTTTTGCGAAGAATTAATGCCTGCAATATAACCAGAATTAATAACATACCGAAAGCTATCGATGCGAATGAGTATTGAAACGGATCAATGTTTTTGTAGATGGGATTGAGGTCTTCCGCGACCGTTATAGTAAGTTGATGCCCCTGTTTTCTGTAACCGACGGACATAAGCAGTAATGATTGTCGCTCAGGCCCTTCCTGTAAAGCGCGCATCTGTTGACCGGTTTTCAGAGTTACGCTATTTAATTTTTCGTCCCATAAAGATCGTGAGCGGATAGATTCTGTTTCTGTGGTGATAACATAATAGTGACCGGAGAACGGTTGATTATAAATAGCGCCAGTACGAGTTAAATCGGTCGTTAGATTATCGTCAGCGTCGAAACTAACAGAGCTGAGCAATGTTTCAGCATCATGCTCCAGTCGTGATGCAATATATTCCTCCGCCAGAGATTGAAGGTTAAAGCTGACCAGTAACCAGAGAGATGAAAACGCAATGATCAAACTGAGCAATAAACCGGTGCTCAGTTTTGACTGTATCGACCACATCAGTTATCGCTCCTGAACACGTAACCCTGGCCACGTCGTGTTTCGATGCGTTCATTACCGACGATCTGACGTAAGCGCCTGACATAGACTTCGATGACATTACTGTCTTTCTCTGAGTCGAAGTCATAGATGTGTTCGGTGAGGCGGGACTTTGATAAAACCTTTTCCGCATGCAACAAAAAATAACGTAACAGACGAAACTCTATACCTGTCAGTTTATGTAGCCGTCCATCTTCAGTCGTTACGGTTTGCTTCTCTTCATCCAGAGACAGACCGACAGCGTGAATACTGCCACCTGGTTGCTGGCTCGAGCGATGCAGCAGAGCAGTGATCCTGGCCAGCAGCTCTTCGACATGAAACGGTTTACCCAGGTAATCATCGGCGCCTGCCTTGAAACCATCGACACGTTCATGCCAGGCATTTCGCGCAGTAAGCACTATTACCGGCAAGTGGTTAGCACTGGCCCGCCAGTTCTCCAGAACCTCGATGCCACTTCGCCGTGGCAGACCAAGATCCAGCACAGCTACGTCATAGATCATCTCGTTACCAAGATATTCTGCGTCAACACCATTATCAGCTACATCTACGGCATAACCCGCGGACTGCAAATCTTTTTTGAGCGTATCAACAAGATCCTTGTCATCTTCTGCCAGCAGTAAGCGCATGGCTAGTCATCCTCTTTACTGGATAAAATATTTCCAGTTTTTGCGTTTATATAAACTTCTGTGACGACGCCATCGTCACCTAGCAGCTCCACTTCATAGGCGATGTCATCGTCTTCTCTTTCAAGTTTGACTTCAATAATCTTACCAGGGAACCTCTCTCTCACTTTTTTGAGAATAGCTTCCAGCGGCAGGATTTCACCGGCATCGAGTAAACGCCTCGCCTCGATATGGTCGTCATCATCAGCCCATGCCACGTGCACAGGAACCAACAACACAAAAGCCACGAGTAAGATATGAGTCATGGATAAGATGATATTCATAATTCAAGTATAACCCAATCACAAGTTAATCATCCCACATGCCATAATCCGGTATACGGATATCATGCTCATTAAATGAGCCCCGTTCTGCTTTTGCATGACAGGCATTGCACTGGCTAAAACTTTTCACTTTCGGATTACCGCTTACCAGACGATCAGGAACTTCATCATGCTTGCGCCTGAAGTATGGCGTATCAGATATACGTATGGGTGCCGCATCGGATTTGATGGAGTTATTGAATTTTTCTGAACGGCGATAACTCGATTTATCAGCGCTGTTGATTAATAGAAATTCAGTGATTGTCTGATACGTTTCAGCATCGACTTCTGCATTCTCACCAAAATGTTTATCAAGTTCTGACATGACTTTAGTCCATGATCTTGCCGGCAACAGACCCGGCGGATAAGCCATATGACAACCGCCACACTCTTCTTCATATGCTGGATCAACTATCGCGGCAACATCCGTTGACCTGTGTTTGTATTCATCTATTCCCCCCCAGCTAAAGTCACTATCACCCCACACAACAGGTAGCGTAACAACACCGATAGTGAAAATGACTGCCGATATAGCTATCTTGCTTTTCATATTCTGACTCCTAAAATTTTGCTGTCTTGTTTATGTAAACTAAAAAATTGGCTTTTTCCTGGGCGGTACATTCACGCCCCATTGTCCACAGGCAATTTCGTCTAAACCATTTTTCGACTTTCTTACTATCCGTTAAGCGTTCAGCATTACTCGAAGGCGCCATTGGCTTTATTACCTTGCTGGTTTTTACATGCTTACCTGCAGCAGTTAAATCTTTTGTATGGCAGGAAGCACAGCTACGCTCGGAGAATTCGCCATCAGACCTGAATACTTTTTGCCATGCCTGCTCCCCTTCTTTTTCATCGCTAGCGATAACGCCCTGTGTCGTGTAATTCTGTAATAGATCATTTACCGTTCCACTGTCAGCCCGAGTAACCGTTG
>CAWBXM010000123.1:0-25663 GCA_963792545.1 uncultured Gammaproteobacteria bacterium
GTGACAAAGGTTTGTTCATTAGGAAATGCGGCTATGGCGGCGCCCGGCATGGGTGATGTTTTAAGCGGTATTATTATTGCTTTGATGGCACAACAGACTACAATAAATTTAGCAGCAGAGCTGGGTGTTTGTTTACACGCATCTGCCGCAGATAAAGTGACGCAGGGTAGAACTCGTGGTTTGCTGGCATCGGATGTTATTGATACTTTAGCGGATGGTTTGCAGTGAAGAAGCAGTGTTTTTTAGCCGATGAGTCGCAACAGATTGCATTAGCCAAAATGGTAGCAAAATACCTGAAATCATCGTTTGTGATGTTGTTAAAAGGCGACCTGGGAGCTGGAAAGACAACCTTTGCCAGAGGTTTTATACAGGCCAGCGGTTTCGATGGTGTGGTGAAAAGTCCGACGTATACACTAGTTGAGCCTTACCCCATCAATCTTGATCGCATGTGTTATCACTTCGATCTGTATCGTCTGGCTGAGCCCGAAGAGCTGGAATTTATTGGCGCGCGTGATTATTTTAATGAGCAAGATGTCTGTTTAGTCGAGTGGCCGGAAAAAGCGGAGGGGTATTTACCTGACGCAGACTGGATCTGCACGTTTGAGCATTTAGATCATGGCCGAAATTTGACGGTAAACGCACTATCGGACAAAGGTAAGAGTTTGATGTTACATGTCTTTTCTAACTTTGAACGCGAGGAAAGTGTTGTATGTCTATAAAAAATAATGAAAAAACACTTGCATTATTTTAATATCTTGCCACAATAGAAACATCTAAAGTTATTTGCCGTTAAAAGGCAAATCAAAAACACTACCGTGGAGTGAAGACAAAACCTGTAGTTTATGGGGCATTCGTTATGAAAGGTGATCGTCGAAAATTCTTAAAAAGTTTAGCCGGGCTCAGTGGTCTGGCGGTTTCTGCTGCGCCAGGATTATCGATAGCGGGCAAGACATCTGCTGGTAGCAGGGTCAAGGATATTCGATTGTCAAAGGATAAGGGCTATGTGCGCCTGGTCTTTGATCTCGACAGTGTTGCTGAGCATTCTGTCTTTGCATTGCATAACCCAGAGCGTGTTGTACTCGATATTAAAAAAACCACAATGCCGCACGGCATGGTGGATCGCTTGCAGGCAAACTCATTAATTCGAAGTATACGTAGTGGCGTACGCAATACTGATGATCTACGGGTAGTTTTTGACCTGAGTAAAAAAGTATCACCACGTAGTTTCAAGTTATCGCCTTCTGGTAAGTCAGGTCATAGATTAGTTATTGATTTAGAGGCCAAAAACAAATCAGCAAAGGTTGAAAAATCAACTAAACGTGACGTTATAATCGCAATCGATGCAGGCCATGGCGGCAGGGATCCTGGCGCTATAGGTCGCTCTGGAACACATGAAAAACAAGTTACCTTGCAGATTGCAAAGCGACTGCAAAAAAGTATAGATGCTCAACGCGGCATGAAAGCCGTTCTTGTTCGTAAAAATGACCGTTATATGCATCTGCGAGATCGAATAACTAAAGCCCGTGATAATAGCGCAGATATGATGATATCGTTGCATGCGGACTCTTTTCCTGATCCGCGAGCACGAGGTTCATCTATCTATGCTCTGTCTATTGACGGTGCCAGTTCTGAAACTGCAAGAATGATGGCTGAAAAAGAAAATGCAGCTGATATTTTGTTTGGCGATGTGAATTTAGCGGTAGAAGATAAAATGGTTAAAGAAGTTTTGTTCGATCTATCGCTGACCGGCACAATCGAGTCTAGCCTGGATATTGGCGGCGAAATCTTAAGTCAGATTAAATCGGTAAACCGTGTGCATAAGAAAAAAGTACAACAGGCCGGTTTTGCTGTATTGAAAGCACCAAATATTCCTTCGATATTAATAGAAACCGCTTTTATATCAAATCCGCGTGAAGAAAAAAATCTTCGCAGTGCAACCCATCAACAAAAAATCGCTAAAGCGATCACTCGTGGCATAAGTAAATATTTTGCACGCAAAGCACCACCAGGTACCTGGTTAGCATCTTCACAATGTGACCATCAGGTATGTGATGGCGATAATCTTGCCATGATTGCAAAAACACATAATGTCATTGAAAAAGATTTGCGTGCCCGCAACGGCTTGTACGCTGATAACCTGTTAGCAGGACAGGTAATTAAAATTCCAGTGAGTTAGAAATATAAAAATAATAAAAATAAAACAATTCACGGATATACTGCTAATGACCCTTTTTAGGGTCATTTTTTTGTCCAGGTCAAAACTGAAATTAATGATTAGTCACTGACCTGTTAAAAAGGCTATCAGTTATCTAACAGGGTTTTGTTTTCCACATACCGTCTATCTGGTATCCATCTCACTTTAGCTATAAATACGGGGTAAATAACTTTACTTTTGAAGAATGTTTGCTTGAATTACCTTATATAACAAAGATTTTTCAAGGCAAGAATAAATACAGGAATAACGATCTAAATATGGATGTCTATATGTCTCCAAACAAATCTGATAATGAGTTTTCTGGAGTAGTTACTGCACTTGTAAAAATATGTCTGCTGATAACAAACAAATTGATTCTAATGTTCCTGGTACATCGCCATCAGAGGATGCACCTATCGGAGGTGTTCAGGTAAATGAGCTATCAGGAACGACAAGATATGACCGCAAGCTACTGCTATTAATACTTCTCATGATTTTGATTATTTCACAGGTAGTTATACTCCTGGCTAACAGTAGTTTGATTAATCAATCACCTGAGCCGGTATCAAGCAATGAGCAGGTCATTACGCTGGATGATATAAAAGCAGTTAACACTGACTTAAATAAAGTTATAAAAAGCCTTAATGCCATCAATGAAAATTCTGACCTAAAAGAGGATATTGTTGAGGTTAAACAAGTTGAGACAAAACAAGTTGAGACAAAACCAGTCGTGGTTTTAACTGCGCCTGTAGCTCTAAAAAATGATATAAAACCGAATCAAAAAATTTCTGAAAATAAACAAGCAGTCACCGTAAAAAAGAGTCCGACTATTGTTCTATCGGCACCTGTTAGTAGTAATAAAAATCTAACACATACAGTAGAAAAACCCGTTGCCGAAGTCAACGTTGTTGCTGAAGCAAAAGCGGCTTATATCAAATATGACGGCAAAGGTAATTCACTTGCAGACAATAACGAACAATGGACGTGTGTGTATGACGTGCAGAACGGTTTAATGTGGGAAGTAAAATCTAATGACGATACTTTGAGGAACTCAAATAATTTATATTCATGGTTTGATCCTGAGCATGCAACTGTAAAAGGTAAGCCGGATGGCGGGCGCTGTAAAGGTGATGCTGACTGTGACACTGGCGCTTATGTGCATGCCATGAACAAACAGAACTACTGTGGTCACAATGACTGGCGGCTACCTACAAGAGAACAGATGCAAACGCTAGTTTATCTCGAAAATGCTAATGATGCAGTCAAAATCAATAAACAGTATTTTCCTCAAACAATGCCAAGCTGGTACTGGACCTCTTCTGAAAACAGTGAGCGTGATGATTATGCATGGTATGTTTTGTTCAGAAATGGTTTTGCATTGAACGATTTAAAAGAACGGCCTAAGCACGTACGCCTGGTACGTAGCACGCAGGGAAATACGGGTAGTGATTCGTATGTATATTAAGTCAAAACATGGTTACACACAGTGGCTGTTAATGCTGCTATTACTGGCTTTTATGTGTGATGCGTCAGCGGCTACGCGTGCTCAATGTAATAATGCTATGGTTGTAGTCGAGGTACAGGAGTTGAACTTCGGTAATTACGTAGGTACTACCGGTGGTAATATAATTGTAGCCACAAACGGAGCTCGTAGCTCAACTGGTCCCGTATTAGTAGCTGGTGGCACTGTAAGTGCGGGTATCTACCAGGTTTCAAGTACGATTGCAGGTTGTGATGTGTACCCGGTCAGGATTGATTACCAAGGTACTAACGGTAACCGTCTGACGGGAGCCGGGTCAGCTATGCCATTCGGTACTTTTGTCTCAGACCCACCGAGCATGTTTAACATTAGCCCGCTGCCAAATGTTGCAACTACCGTAAATATTGGAGCTACGCTAGTTTCCCCTGCGTCTCAAGCCGCAGGACTATATACAGATAACTACAGAGTAAGATTTGCTCATCGTCGTCCATAGCTATTCATAAATCAGTAACACATGTCTTGTTACCAACTGTAATCATGATGCTGTGTTCCATCATCAGAACTGCATAAGTACAACACAGCTATGTCACATATTTCACAATTAGTTTTACCATCAATTAAAACCACCTGAATACCAGTTATCGTGAAGTATCAACACTATATCGAAAAACAAATGAATTATTACGGTTAACAACTATAATGCTCAGTATGTTTACAGAAAAATCTTCATTACCGAAACTTCTGAGCAAGCAGATGTCTGCCTTTACTGCCGTTGCGTGCCTGTCACTGTCAATGGTCTTGAACTTGAGTAGTGCGGATGCTGCCACCATCAACATTACAGTTAAGGCTGATATTGTTTCAACGATTAATCTGACTGCAAAGAGTAGCATGGTGTTTGGTGATATTGCTGCGAGCTCGATTCCGGGTACCGTTACTATAGATACCGGTGGCGCACGCACAACCACCGGTGGCGCTACTGTTAATGCCAGTACTCTCGGGTCACCTGCAAAATATGAGGTTTCCGGTGACCCTAATGCGTATTTTATTATTACCCTGCCAACATCGGTTGTTATCACCAGTGCTGCCGGTGACAAAATGATCGTTGAAAATTTCAATAGTGTTCCTGAGAGTAATGGTCAGGTTGATGCGAGCGGAAAGCAAGATTTGTTTATAGGGGCCACTATGAAAGTAGACAGCTTTCAACCATTTGGTTCATACCGTGGCATCGTGCCTACAACCATTGAATATAACTAATGGTGAATGTTGAAAAAGTGACACAATCGTCTGAAATTAAACAAAAAAATTAATAGATGATTACTTGTTTAAGCTGAAATGAAAACTACACTTCGGTCATATTGATTAATTTTAAATTAATTCAAAAATTGAGATAAAACCACAGCAACGTATTTTTTTTATTTTAAAGAGAGATGAATCATGAACAAAAAACTATTGTTAGTTACTGGAATTGCTGTTGCTTCAGTAAGTATATACTCTACAGCATTGATTGCTGCTACAGTTTCAGGGACAGCTAATGCAAACGTATTAACACCTCTTAGTATCGTTGCTGGCGCTGACATGAACTTTGGTGATATAGCGGGTGATGCTACTGCCATAACTACTGTGGATTTAGATCCTAGTACTGGGGCTACATCTTCAGGTGATGGTGCAAGTGTTGCGGGAACCACAGCCGCAGGTGTTTTCACAGTTACCGGTTCAGGAACGCTATCATATACTATTGATCCAATTGCTGATACTACATTGACAGGCCCTGGCACGGCTATGACTCTCACTAATTTGGATGACAGTCTGGGCGGTACGGGCACTTTGGCTGCGGGTACACAGAACTTTACTGTAGGTGGTACATTGACCCTTAATGCTAATCAGGGTGTAGGTGCATACTCTGGCACCTACTCTGTTACCGTTAACTACCAGTAGTTAATAGTGTCTGATGTAGGCAAACAGGGGCCAACATCATGTTGACCCCTGTTTGCATCAGCTAAATGGGAATTTTTTTTCATCTAAATAACTGTTTCAATAATAATAATGAAAAAAGAAACAAAAAATACATCTTCTTCAAACTGGCTATCGACATTCTTTTGCTCGTTGCTTGCCTGCCTCTGCATTGTAACCAGTTTTAATGTTTCTGCACTTGGCCAGCTTATGGTCTCACCAACACGCGTTGTTTTTGAGGGTAATGAAAGAACCAAACAGATAAACCTGATCAATAATGGTTCTGAAACGGGGCGTTTCAAGATTTCATTTGTGCGTAGAAATATGAATGCAGATGGCCAGATAAAAGTAGTTGATGAGAAAGAACCGGGTATGTATTCAGATGAAATGGTCAGATTTTCACCCAGGCTGGTAACCCTTGCGCCTGGAGAATCTCAAACAGTTCGTCTAATGTTGCGTAAAAAAGGTGGTACAGCGGATGGTGAGTATCGCTCCCACATGATGTTTCAATCATTACCTGATGCTGCCACATCAGATGTAAGTAAACTTTCTTCTGATGAATCAGAATCGCTCTCTATAAAGTTAATACCCGTTGTTGGCATTACCATCCCGGTGATTGTCAGGCAGGGTAAGCTAAATGTAAAAGTCAGTCTGAGTGATTTTGAGATTAAGCAGGCGAACACTGTAAAAGCGCATTCCGTTTTATCATTAAGAGTGAACAGAGAAGGTAACGAATCATCCTATGGTGATTTTCGTGTTTACTTCACGCCCAAAAATGGCACACCTGTGGTGGTCGGCCAGATTAGCGGTGTAGCAGTTTATACCTCAACGAACAGTCGACAGCTTGACATAAGCTTGCAAACCCCTCCGGGCATTAGCCTGTCAAATGGTGAGCTCCGTATCGTATATTTAAAACCCGAAAAAGACGAAAAAACTGGTTTAATTGCAGAAGCGCGACTCTCTGTACCCTAAGTAATTAGGGGAGAAGTCTGTGAGCTTCATTCGTTATTTTATTTTACTGCCACTCCTGCTTGTTTTCTCAGCCTCATCAATAGCGGTAGAGATCGATTCTGAAAAATGGACCCCTCGTGATGAGGACTTACGTATTCTGGAAATACGGGTCGAAAAGTACCGCTTAGATGATGTACTGCCTACGTACCAACGTAAGGATTCTTTGCTCGTTCCATTAGGCCTTTTATCAGAGATTCTCGATCTGGCTATCAGTGTTGATATAGGAGACGGTGTCGCTCAAGGTTTTGTATTTACAGAAGACAAAACCTTCTACCTTGATACTTCACGTAATGAGGCCACCGTAAGCGGCATCAGTTATCCATATAATAAACCACAGGTCTCTGTGCTGGATGATGATATCTATGTTGATAGCAGCCTGTTATCTAAATGGCTGGGCATCACGATAGATACTAATTTACTTGCCTCTACTGTAACCATCAAATCTAAAGATAAATTTCCATTCATCCTACGTCTGGAGCGCGAGGAAAAAATCGCGAAGGCTAAAGCCGGTCTAAATAATAAGATACCGTATTATCCTTATCTCTACGAACCCTACGATATGTGGGACGTACCTTTCATTGATCAGACCTTCGAAGGTACTAGTCTAAATAACGATTCAGGTTCAAACAATACTTTTCGTTCGACGACTTATATGACCAGTGATCTACTGGGGATGCAAGCGTCTATGTACCTGTTTGCAACAAATGATGATGTGACTGAAGACTTTCGTTTTACATTAGGTAAAAAAGATCCTGAAAGTGGGCTGCTCGGTTTTGCCAGGGCAACAGAATATGAAATGGGCAGTATTACAGAACCACGACTTAAAAATATTACTCAACCTGGCGCTCAGGAAACAGGTGCATTGATCAGTAATTTTCCACTTAATCGCCAGGCAGAATATGATCGACAGCGTTTTATTGGTAACCTTCTCCCGGGCTGGGAAGTTGAGCTATATCGAAATAATGTCTTAATTGGCTATCAGTCAATTGCTGATAATGGTCAGTACGATTTTGATGATATTGCCATCCTGTTTGGCCGCAATTATTTCCGGCTAGTCTTTTATGGTCCACAGGGACAGGTGCGTGAAGAAGAGCAAGTTTTTGAGCTGGGGCAGGCATTAACAGAAAAAGGCAAGCACTATTACCGTGCACTTGTTTCGGATAATTCGTCAGGTAATAGCCGTGCTACAGCACAGTATGATTTTGGTCTGAGTAAGTATATCTCAGTGAGTTTTATCGGCGCCAGTATTCCACTAGACGTTACATCAAAAACTGTTGAACAGCATAACTATGTACAAGCTGGTCTGCGAGGATTCTGGAAGGCATTTTTTGCCACGGTCGACGTGATCGATGATGTGGATGGTGGTGAAGCAATAAACTTCGATCTACAAACAAGTTTTGGTAGCACCGCATTTAAATTCAATCGTACCATGATGAATAAATTCTTCAGTGAAGAATATCAGCTTACGGAGCAGCAATATAAATCGAATACAGAATTCCGGATTGATACAGCTATACCACCTTCTTTTCTACCACGTATACCTGTTAGTTTTGAGCTGACGATGTCAGATTTTAAATTTGGCAATGATATAAACCAACTGGATAACCTGGTATCAATGCAGACTTATGGTCTGTCATTTAGTAATCAGTTGACCTACGTAAAAAATTCTATTTCAGAGAATACTTTCACTGGTATCTTTGGATTGAGCAGTGACATCGATGGCATCGGTATCCGTGGTACAGTGAATTATGCAATAAAGCCGAAAGCTGAAGTGACTAATATCGATATGACTGTAAGGCCGCCACTGTATAAAAACTTCCAGCTTACCTATGGCCTTAACCATTCATTACAGGCAAATACGACAGTGGTCAGCGCTTCGGCATCTAAAGCCATTGGTAAGTATAATTTGACGCTTGGTTCAAGCTATAGCACTGATGACGCGATTACTCTCAATGCAAGATTTTCTGTTGGCATCGGTCGTGAACCTCGACAGAAACAATGGGATGCAAATGCACTGGCCATTGCAGGCCGCGGTAGTGTCTCTGCCCGGGTTTTTCTTGATAACAACCAGGATGGATTATTTAACGAAGGTGACGTACCTATAGAAAATGCTGGTTTCACCATTAATGGCGGCTATCAACGTGTTAAAACTGATGCAAATGGCATCGCCTTTATCACCGGGCTACCAGATCACACGCCAACTAATGTGGCAATTAAGCAGTCAACACTCGATGACCCTCTGTGGGTCACTGCAATCGATGGTATGCGTATCGTGCCAAGACCTGGAAAGGCAATACAGCTTGATTTTCCGATCTTTACCAGTGGCGAAATCGATGGCACGGTTTATCTGGTCAAGGATGATAAGACAGTTCCTGTTGGCCGTGTGAAGGTTGAAGTCGTAAGCCAGCAAGGTCAGGTGATCAGGTCAGCTACAACTGAATATGACGGCTTTTACGTGATTTCAAACATACCACTCGGTGTTTATAGTGTCAGAGTATCTCCTGTGCAGATGAGTAAATTAGACCTCCATGTCGAAAATGAGCCTTCCATCGTGATCTCAAATGATGACCAGTTTAAGAGTGGCGTAGATTTTAAACTCTTAGAGATAGCGCAATAAGATGTGTTCGGTTTTTAGTTACAAAACGCTAATGGTCTAATTAGATCGCAGTGTTAATTATGTACAGTTGAGCAGGTTGTTGGAAAATATCCACCGGCATGAGATAAACTAGGTTATTTTTGTATAAGCAGATTATTTATCAAGATGTCTAGAGACAGTCGAATCAAATCCATGCCAGTCCAGCTGGTGAATCAGATCGCCGCAGGCGAGGTCGTTGAACGCCCAGCTTCGGTTGTTAAAGAATTGCTTGAAAACAGCCTGGACGCCGGTGCTACTAAAATTTCTATCGATGTAGAGCAGGGCGGCGCCAAACTTATCCGCATAACCGATAACGGTTATGGTATCCATAAAGATGATCTGGTTCTGTCGTTATCACCACATGCAACCAGTAAGATCTACAGCATCGACGATCTGGAAAAAGTTTCTAGCCTGGGCTTTCGTGGTGAAGCGTTGCCGAGTATAGCTTCGGTTAGCCATCTACAGATAACGTCGAACCGTCAGGGTGACGATCAGACCTGGCGACTCACCATGAATAACAGTCAGCCCAGTGATTTAGAACCTGCGCCTAATCAGGCTGGTACCACTATCGAAGTGCGTGACCTGTTTTTTAATATCCCAGCTAGACGCAAATTTTTACGCACAGAAAAGACTGAATTCTCACACCTTGATGATGTTGTAAAAAGAGTTTCTCTCAGCCGTTTTGATGTTGATATAACGCTACGACATAATCAGCGTGTTGTTAAAGCCTTACGCGCGGCTAATGATCAGCTGCAACAGGAAAGCCGCATTGCAGAGATATTAGGCTCGGCTTTCATTGAGCAGGCCGTGTATATGGACTTTGAACATGAAGGACTTCGGCTGTGGGGATGGATTGCACAACCGACATTCTCTCGTAGTCAGGCTGACATGCAATATTTTTATGTCAATGGCCGCGTGGTAAAAGACAGGCTGGTCAGCCATGCTGTACGTCAGGCCTATGCGGATGTTTTATTTCATGGGCGACATCCGGCTTACGTGTTGTTTTTTAGCTGTGATCCGGTCATGGTCGATGTCAATGCTCACCCTGGAAAACACGAAGTCCGTTTTCGGCAAGGTCGTCAGATCCATGATTTTCTTTTTCGTGCAATCCATAAAAGCCTGGCTAAAGTCGCAGTGGATAATACACAGTCGCATAATTTTCAGCATTTTTCAGGTGCTACAGCAACCCAGCATGCCACATCGGATTTATCGCAAGCAACAGAGCCCAGTGCTTCGATGAGTGGTGGTTTTCAGAGCAGGCCACCTGCGCAGTCAGCGATGCCATTTGCTATTGCTGAACAGCGCCGAGCCTACACAGAGTTTGCATCACCGGTTCAAAATTACTCATTGCCCGAGGATGAAACACAGGAAATGCCGCCGCTAGGTTATGCCCGAGCACAGCTGCATGGTATCTATGTTCTTGCTGAAAATGCACAGGGTCTGGTATTGGTTGATATGCATGCAGCGCATGAGCGCATAACCTATGAAAGATTGAAATCGGCGAAACAGGGTGAGGGTATACAAACACAGCCCTTACTGGTGCCAATCACGATGTCGGTCAGCACAAAAGAAGCACAACTGGTCGAAGATCAATCCGAATTGTTTTCTGAACTAGGATTCGAAGTCGATAGAGTGGCCGATGAGAGCATCAAAGTGCGTCAAATTCCGGTCGTGTTATCCAGCAGCGATGTCGAAACGCTGTTACGTGATGTGTTATCCGACATATTGACGCATGGCAGCAGTTCTCGTATCGAGCAGGAGCAGAACGAAATTTTATCAACTATGGCCTGTCATGGCTCAATTCGGGCAAACCGTAAGTTAACACTCGAGGAAATGAATGCCCTGTTACGTGATATGGAGATCACCGAACGTAGCGGCCAGTGCAATCATGGTCGCCCGACCTGGATACAACTGACGATTACGGAGCTGGACAAACTTTTTATGCGTGGCCGTTAACTTAATGTATGAATTAGGAAGGGTAAATAGAAAAGATTTTTCACCACAGAAGCACAGAGGTTTTTATTACTTATGCTTCGCACAAATAGGTTTTCTCTGTGTACTCTATGCCTCGGCAACTGCTCCTGCCCTAATCTGTGGTGAGGTCGCTTTATAAGTGTGTGAAAAATGAATGATTTAATTATCCAGTCTGGAGAAGCTGTTGATTCACCCCTTTCTATCTTTATCATGGGTCCAACTGCCACGGGTAAAACCGACCTGGCACTGTCTATATTTCGTGAACTAGGCCGAAGTGAAACATTTGACCTGATCAGTGTCGATTCTGCCCTGGTATATCGCAGCATGGATATTGGTACGGCCAAGCCCGATGTGCAGACTTTAACTGAAGCTCCGCATGCACTTATCGATATTATCGACCCGGCAGAAGTGTACTCGGCAGGCCAGTTTCGTGAGGACGCCCTGCGTTTGATGAAGCAAAGTGTTGATGATCAACGCACTCCGATACTTGTTGGTGGCACCATGCTGTACTTCAATACACTGCAGAAAGGCATGGCGGATATGCCGCAGGTTGATGATTCGACCAAGCAGGCAATTGAGCATGAGGCCAACAGCAAAGGTATTTTAGCCATGCATGAGCGACTGAAAAAAGTTGACCCTGTGTCAGCGGATCGTATCCATCCTAATGACCCACAAAGGATTAAAAGAGCGCTTGAACTTTATGATTTTACTGGAAAAACTCTAACATATTTTTGGCAAAAACAAGGTGTGAACCAGATGCCTTATCGACGCATCAAAATTGCATTGATGCCTGATGACCGAGAAGAGCTACGCAAACGCATTACTCAGCGTTTTGATCTAATGCTGCAACAGGGCTTTATCGAAGAAGTGGATAGTCTTTATCGACGCGGTGATCTGCATGTTGGAATGCCCTCGATCCGGGCCGTTGGTTATCGTCAGGTCTGGTCATATCTTGCAGGGGATTACGGCTTTGATGAGATGCGAGAAAAAGCAATTATCGCAACCGCACAACTGGCAAAAAGACAGATGACCTGGCTAAGAAAGGAAAGTGATTGCAATTTTATCAACCCAATTCGATTAAATACCTCGAAAGTGCTGAAAAACCTCAAAATTTTACTATCATAATAGCGTGACAACTGATTGTAAGCAGAACTCTTTACCTTCAGATTGGTCTACACCCTATAAAATGATAATAACAATAACGGGGAACAACTATGTCAAAAGGGCATCACTTACAAGACCCTTATCTAAACGCACTAAGAAGAGAGAGGGTACCAGTTTCAATTTTTTTGGTGAACGGCATTAAATTACAGGGTCAAATCGAATCATTTGACCAGTTTGCAGTGCTATTAAAGAACACAGTGACGCAGATGGTTTATAAACATGCTATTTCAACTGTGGTGCCATCGCGCCAGATTAAGTGGACCGAAGAAAGTGAAACTGACGGCAATAGCGATAGCTAGTATAATTGCACAGCGGAGATGACATGGTCGCCATAGGCGGCCATTTTTTTTGCCTACAGGGATGTAGGTAAGGGGCGTGAGCAGGAGCGGAAGCTTTGCCTACAGGGATGTAGGTAAGGGGCGTGAGCAGGAGCGGAAGCTTTGCCTACAGGGATGTAGGTAAGGGGCGTGAGCAGGAGCGGAAGCTTTGCCTACAGGGATGTAGGTAAGGGGCGTGAGCAGGAGCGGAAGCTTTGCCTACAGGGATGTAGGTAAGGGGCGTGAGCAGGAGCGGAAGCTTTGCCTGTTTACTTACTAAAATACCAGCAAATAGCCCCCGAAAGTGGATTGGCTAAAAGTGACAAATGACTTTAAATATAACCATTAACTTGTTGAATAAATAAAATAAATGTTAGATGTAGAACGCGTAGAAGGTGGCAACCGGGCCATTCTTGTCCACATGAATATTCACGATGAGGCGCATCGTGAAAATCTGTCTGAATTTAAAGAGCTGGTATTATCTTCTGGTGCACAGATCATGGAGATAATCACTACCAGCCGTAAGCGTGCAGACCCTAAATTTTTTATCGGTAGCGGAAAAGCGCTGGAAATTGCCGAGATGGTTAAGGTGCATGAAGCTGACCTGGTATTGTTTAATCATCAACTGGCAGCCTCACAGGAAAGAAATCTTGAAGGATTAATTCAATGTCGAGTGCTCGATCGAACCGGTTTGATTCTGGATATTTTTTCACAACGGGCGCGTTCCTTCGAGGGTAAGCTGCAGGTTGAACTGGCACAACTAGAACATTTATCGACTCGACTGGTTCGTGGCTGGACCCATCTCGAACGCCAAAAAGGCGGTATTGGTCTGCGTGGTCCGGGTGAAACTCAACTGGAAACAGACCGCAGGCTATTAAATGTTCGTATTAAACAGATCAATAAACGTCTGGCAAAAGTTAAAAAGCAACGTGAGCAGGGCAGGCAATCACGACAAAAGTCTGAGATAGCGACTGTTTCGCTTGTTGGTTATACCAATGCTGGAAAATCCAGTCTGTTCAATGTGTTGACCGACGATGATGTGTACGTGCAGGATCAACTTTTTGCCACGCTGGATCCGACATTACGCCGAATTGATCTGGCTAAAGATGTTTCTATCATTGTTGCTGATACCGTTGGATTTATTCGTCATCTGCCACATGACCTGGTCAATGCTTTTCGCTCCACTCTTCAGGAGACTTCTGAGGCACAATTATTATTACATGTGATTGATTCAGCAGATGATAATCGCGAAGCCAATATTAAAGAAGTTGAAAAAGTACTGACTCAAATCGACGCCAATAATATTCCCTGTATTCAGATAATGAATAAAGTGGATCTGACTGGCACTAAACCCAGGGTCGATTATGCAGATGATGGCAGTGTCAAACGTATCTGGTTATCGGTTGAATCAAGCCAGGGAGTGGATCTGTTAAAACAGACCCTGATTGACCTGTTTAGAGAGAAAATGTTTGAGGGTAAACTGATACTGTCGCCTGCAGATGCGCGTCTACGAGCAAAACTTTTCGAAATAGGTGCGGTTCGTAGCGAGAGTAATGATGATGAAGGGCGGTCTATCCTGCAACTTTGCATCTCACGCCGTAATCTAAACCAGCTTAATTCTCAGCAAAACATATCGCTTGAATCCATGATGTCATAAACAGGTTTTATAAAGATTTGTTCAACTCGTATGCATCGAGGCACTGAAAAACAGTTTTGCCTGTTACATAATAATAATATGAGTAGTTAATAAAAAGCCTCGCGCCTATTTCTCTGAGGTAAAAAGCTTTTAATGCAGAAATATTCAGGTAGAATGGCTCGTTTGTGGGTGGCCATTTTGTCACCTTACACGAATTCACAGTTGGGATTTAAATATGCGCAAGAACAGTATGCGGAAATCGTACATGGCCTGGAACGAGCCGGGCGGTAATGGCGACAAAGATCCGTGGAGTAATAAAGGCAACCGTGGTAATCAAGGTCCACCAGATCTCGATGAGGTTTTCAAAAATCTGCAGAAAAAATTTGGCAGTCTATTCGGCGGTAAAAGTGGTGGTTCCAGGGGGAATGGCACTGGTATTGCTGGCGGTGGTTTTGGTATAGGCGTAGTTATCGCCATATTGCTGGTGTTCTGGATTGCTACTGGATTTTATAAGATTGAAGCGGCCGAGCGTGGTGTGGTATTGCGCTTTGGTAAACTCGAAGATACGACTCTCAGCGGCTTGCACTGGCATCTGCCCATCCCCATTGAAAAAGTCATCAAAGTGGATGTTACCAAGGTGCATACAGTGCCTTTACGTGCCACCATGTTGACGCAAGATGAAAACATCGTTGATATTGAAGGCTCGGTACAATATCAGGTAGCTGATGCAACCAGTTACCTGTTTAACACACGTGAGCCGGAGCTAGCCCTTACGCAAGCGACAGAGAGTGCGATACGTCAGAGTATCGGCCGCACCAAAATGGATTATGTTATTACTGAAGGTCGTGGACAGATCGCGGTTCAGGTTAAAGATATTATCCAAAAGATTATCGATAGTTATGGTACCGGCATTCAGGTTACCAAATTAAACATCCAGCATGCGCGTCCTCCAGAAGCTGTTAAAGACGCATTTGATGATGTTACCCAGTCACGTGAAGACGAAGAACGCCTGAAGAATGAAGCTGAAACCTACAGTAATGGTGTCATTCCAAAAGCTCGTGGTAATGCTGCACGTATTCGTGAAGAAGCTGGCGCTTATAAAAGTGAAGTCGTTGCCAATGCCGAAGGTGAAGCACAACGCTTCACTCAGTTGCTGGCGGCATATCGAAAAGCACCTGAGGTTACACGTGAAAGACTGTATCTGGATATGATGGAGTCAGTATTGAATAATAGCTCCAAAGTACTGGTTGATGTTTCAGGCAGTAATAATTTACTGTATCTTCCTCTGGATAAACTGATGTCTAAAAGTAACACGGAAGATGCGTTAACGACCAGTTTGAAAGATGTACAGCAAAGAGATCTATTAAATAAACAGTCTCAGTTAAAACAGCAGCGTTTGCGAGTGAATGATCTGCGTAGCAGAGGTAACGAATAATGTTTTTGAATATTCTTAAGTTTGGTGTTCCTGCTTTTTTACTGGTTGCATGGATGAGTGTGTTTACCGTCGATGAACGTGAAAATGCTATCGTGTTAAAATTTGGTGAAATTATAGGTTCTGATTTCACCCCGGGCCTCCACCTGAAAATCCCAGTCATAAATAACGTTATCAAATTTGATCGCCGTATTCTTACCATCGATCAAAAGCCTGAGCGGTTTTTGACTCTGGAGAAAAAAGATCTGATTGTTGATTCTTACGTGAAATGGCGTATCGCTGATGTCGTTCAGTATTATAAAACGACTAAGGGTGATGAGAATCAGGCCGGCCGTCTGCTGTACCAGAATATTAATAACGGTCTGCGTGATGAGTTTGGTATGCGCACAGTACAGGAAGTGATTGCAGGAGATCGTACTGAGATCATGGCTATCATGACTGCAGAGGCTTCTGGAAAAGCGAAAGAACTGGGTATCGAAGTCATCGATGTGCGGATCAAGAAAATTGACCTGCCTGAGCGTGTGACTGAGTCAGTTTACCGCCGTATGCGTGCTGAGCGTGAACGTGTCGCAAAGGAGTTTCGTTCACGCGGTGCGGAAGCTGCAGAACGTATACGTGCTGATGCTGACAGACAAAGTCAGATTATCCGTGCTGAAGCTTATCGTGACTCTGAGATCGATCGTGGTGAAGGTGATGCCAGTGCTACTGAAATCTATGCACAAGCTTACAATCAGGACCAAGAATTCTATAAATTCTATCGTAGTCTGACTGCTTATAAGTCAAACTTTTCTAAGCCTGATGATGTCATCCTGTTAGAACCAGATTCTGATTACTTCCGTTATTTTAAAGATCCAACGGGCAAGAAAAAATAAACAATGTGGGACAGTATCATTCCAGCATTTGCACTGGTGCTTGTGATCGAAGGTATTTTGCCTTTCTTAAGTCCAAAGAGCTGGCGCGAGGCGATGTCGCAGGCAGCGCAGTTGCCAGATAACGTGTTACGCAGCCTTGGTTTTTTCAGTATGCTGGCTGGCGTGATCGTGCTGTATCTGGTGCAATAGACTGTTGCAAAAATTTGTTTGTTTGAATGCGTTGCTTAAATATTCAGTTAGATAATCTAGTTCAATAATAAATATGACAACAAAAAAACACTGGATATTACCTGAGGGTATCGAAGAAGTTCTGCCGCAACAGGCAATTAGATTCGAAGCCATGCGGCGTATGCTGCTCGACCTCTACGCAAGTTGGGGTTATGAACTGGTGATACCACCAACCATCGATTTTATAGAATCCCTGCTCAGCGGCACCGGACATGACCTCGATCTGCAAACCTTTAAATTGGTGGACCAGATGTCTGGCCGCACTTTAGGTATACGCGCTGATATGACACCGCAGGTGGCACGGATCGATGCGCATCAGTTACAACGTGATGTACCGACACGGCTCTGTTATATAGGAACAGTTTTGCACACGCGGCCAGAGTCGATCGGTGATAGTCGTAGCCCGATGCAAGTTGGCGCCGAACTTTATGGTCACGCTGGTATAGAATCTGAAGTCGAAATTATTGGTTTAATGTTACAGACTTTTTCTGCTATGGAGATTGATGATGTCTATCTTGACCTGGGCAATGTCGATATCTATCGCGGTCTTGCAAAACAGGCCGGTTTATCCAAAGAAGTTGAAGGCCAGCTATTTGAGATGTTGCAGCGCAAAGCAGTGACAGAGATTAATGAATTACTTGCCTCACTTGATATCGATGAAAAAATTAAAACGATGTTGTCCGGCTTATCGACATTAAACGGTGATAATAGCGTCTTCGAAAAAGCAAGAAAGCTATTGGCCGGTGCAGATAGCGTGGTTATAGATGCCATTGATTATTTGCAGGATACTGCAAACCTGATGACCCAACATTATGGAAATTTAAACGTACATTTTGACCTGTCTGAACTACACGGTTATCACTATAAAACCGGTGTGGTTTTTGCCGCGTTTGTTCCACAGTTAGGGCAGGCCATCGCACGTGGTGGTCGATATGATGATATCGGTAAGATATTTGGCCGTGCTCGTGCAGCAACCGGTTTTAGTACTGATTTAAAAGTGTTAAATCAATTATCCAGAAAACAATTTATCACACCTGAAAAAATATTTGCGCCAGAAGACGTCGACCAGAGTGCGGTCGCCGCATTACGGGCAGAAGGAAAAATTGTTATCAGTCAGCTGCCAGGACAAAAAACAGATGCAAAGGCAATGGGTTGCAGTAAGACTCTTTGTTTTCTTGATGGCCAGTGGGTGGTAAAAGCGTAACAACTAGTACTGTTCATGATGGCACAACATATAAATCACGTATTTTAATAATTTCAATTCTATAAGTTTAAGGTTTAACCATGTCAAAAAATGTTGTCATACTCGGAAGCCAATGGGGTGATGAGGGTAAAGGTAAAATTGTTGATCTGTTAACAGATCGTGCAGCTGCAGTGGTTCGCTTTCAAGGTGGTCATAATGCAGGGCATACACTCGTTATCGGTAGCGAGAAGACGGTGTTACATTTAATTCCGTCGGGCATATTACGCGATAATGTAACGTGTCTGATAGGTAATGGTGTGGTGTTATCACCTGATGCCCTGTTTAAAGAATTAGGCGAGCTGGAAGCGCGTGGTATTCCTGCCAGCACCCGAATCGGTATTTCTGAGGCCTGTCCTCTGATTCTCCCATATCACATTGCACTGGACCAGGCGCGTGAGATCGCACGAGGTAAAGAAGCTATTGGTACAACAGGTCGAGGTATTGGTCCATGTTATGAAGATAAAGTATCGCGTCGCGGTATTCGTCTGGCTGATTTGAAAGATCTGGAAAAATTTAAAACAAAACTTGCTGGTGTTATGGAATACCATAACTTCACGCTTAAAAATTATTTTAAACAAGACGAAGTGGATTACCAGACAGTGCTTGATGGTGTGCTGTCATACCGCGATAAACTTTTATCACTGATTGCCGATGTCCCGGGTATGATTTCTGATTACCGCAAAGCAGGCAAGAGTATTATGTTTGAAGGTGCACAAGGCACATTACTGGATATCGACCAGGGTACCTATCCTTATGTGACTTCGTCAAACACCACAGCAGGCGGCGCATGTACAGGTAGTGGCATCGGTCCTAGAGATCTGGATTATATCTTAGGCATTACCAAAGCCTATACCACGCGTGTTGGTGCTGGGCCCTTCCCAACAGAACTGTTCAATGATGATAAGGACGATCCTACTATAGGACAGCACCTGGCGACGGTTGGCCATGAAGTTGGTGCCACCACTGGCCGTGATCGCCGTTGCGGCTGGTTCGACGCCGTTGCTCTGCGCCGTGCAGCACAGATTAATAGCCTGACAGGTTTATGTATTACAAAACTGGACGTACTTGATGGACTGGAAACGATCAGGATGTGTGCAAGTTATAATTATCAGGGTAAAATTTTGCACATGCCACCTTTAGGTGCGGATGCTATCGAGCTATGTGAACCAGTGTATGAATCTATGCCCGGTTGGACTGAATCAACCGTCGGTGTCAAAAAACTGGATGACCTGCCAGAAAATGCCCAAAATTACCTGAAACGTCTGGAAGAGATGGTCGGGGTTCCAGTTGATATCGTTTCAACAGGTCCTGAGCGTGATGAAACCATTATCCTGAATCATCCGTTTGATTAGTTAAACTAGATCAGAAAAAAGAAATCGCGGAACAAGATCCGCTCCTACACTTGTTTGTAGGAGCGGATCTTGTTCCGCGATTTTCTTAGATTAATCCAGTCTTTAAACCTGAACTAAACTTTCATATAACAGTTGATTAGTCGTTTAATAAGAACTATTCTCTATACTGTGAACATCAAGTCTTACAAGCTGCTTCATTACGTACTCATCATTTTATTGATGTTTGCGCCGATGCGTGGTGTTCTGGCATCCTCACTGTCACATTGCAACATGGCAGATATGGAAATGTCAGGTATGGCTATGCATTCAACGACACAGGCAGTATCAAATCAGATGCCACAGCTTGTAATCAATAAGCAGGCAGTGGCTGATCATAAATGCTGTTGTTGTGATGGTGACAGTTGTGCTGGTGATTGTGACATGGGTATGGCAGCTTCCATGTTGTTGCAGGTCTCCATTTATATGCCAGATATCTCCAGAAGAACTTCATTTATCATTTCTTCCTCTGACGTTCTAGTCCGAGCGTTAATACCACCTTCACGACCCCCGGAAAAACTTTCGTAATAGATTAAAACGTTCTGTTCATCGTGTAACAGAATTGTATTTCATTTGTTTTACGGAGTTTTGGCCATGTGTCAATCGTATATAAGTTATATAGATAATCATGTTGTTTCGACATGTTTTATTCGCCGCCACCTAAGCGCCCTAATCGTTATCCTGATGATGTTAGGTTCCAGTAATATCCATGCGTTGAATCTGCAGCAGGCTGAACAACTTGCTATTCGGTCTGATCCAACGATAGAAAATTTAAATGCAACGTCACTTTCTTTTGATGATGAATCTATAGCAGACGATACTTTGCCTGATCCAAAATTACGCCTGGGTGCTGTAAATGTACCTGTCGATTCATTTGATATGAAACAGGAGCAGATGACGCAGGTAAAAGTTGGTGTCCAGCAAGATTTTCCACGGGGTGATACGCTTTCAATTAAAAAAAAGCAATCGCAATATCTATCACGCGCCGCGTTGTCGATGGCGGATGATGCACAGCTTAAAATTATTAGAAATGTTCGTGAGACCTACTTAAATTTATATTACGAAGTTTCTGCCTATCAGATCATCCGTGAAACCAGAAAGTTATTTTCTGAGTTAGTGACGATAACTGAATCAAATTACGCTGCCGGGCGTGTCAATCAACAGGATGTCATTTTGGCTGGACTGGAACTGTCACGTCTAGATGACCGCTCGACAAAAATACAGGCACTCGAAGAGGTCGAGCGTACGATGTTGGCTCAATGGATCGGTGATGCCTCATGGAACTCGATCAGTTCTGATTTCCCGTTGTTGCCAGACCTGCCTAAACAGGTTGATCTTAATCAGGTTATTTCCAGTCATCCATTGATCCAATCAGAAACTGCAAAAATCGATGCCAGTAAACAAATGACAGAGATGGCCCGACAGGGGTATAAACCAGGCTGGAGTCTGTTAGTCGATTATGGTTTTCGATTCGGTAATAATCCTGATGGCAGTCAACGTTCAGACTTTGCAACTGCAATCGTCAGTCTGGACGTTCCTTTATTTACAGGTAATCGCCAGGATAAAACGGTTGCATCGAATGTGAAAAAAGTCTCTGCTGCGCGTTATGCCAAAGATGATCAACTACGAAAATTAAAACAGTTCTACGATAAAAATAATCATTTATGGTTACGCCTGGGAGAGCGTGAATCGTTATATGAAAATAGCCTGTTGAAAGCTGCAGAAAATAATTATAAGGCCGCATTGAAAGCTTACCAAAGCGGTGTCTCAGAATTTAATACATTGATGCGTGCGCAGATAACAGAGTTAGATGTTCGCCTTGAAAATTTGCGGGTGCGAGTAGATCGTGCCATTGCACAGGCTCATATACTCTATGTCACCGGTGACACTAATGTAACCACTAATAATTAGGATGCTAATAATGAACAAAAACAATTTTGTAAAGTTGATCATTCTCGTGTTGTTAGCAAGCGGCTTCGCACTAGGGCATGTTCCAGGGGCAGTCGCTAAAGAGGATAAAGACGTTTTATATTGGGTCGCCCCGATGGATCCTAACTATCGCCGGGATAAACCTGGTAAATCGCCGATGGGAATGGATTTGATCCCATTCTATGCGGACAGTGATGGTGGCAGTGGAAGTGTCGTCAGTATCTCACCTGCAGTAGTGCAGAATCTTGGCGTTCGAACAGCCAGAGCAGAATTGACACAGTTGTGGCGAGGTATCGATACCGTAGGTTATGTAGATTATGACGAATCGAAAGTGAGTCATATCCATCTTCGCACCGAAGGCTGGATCGAAAAACTTGCGGTTGGATCAGAAGGTGAACGTGTCAAAAAAGGCGACTTTTTGTTCTATGTGTATTCGCCAAAACTCGTCAATGCACAGGAGGAGCTGGTCACTGCTTTAGCTACCGGTAATAAAGGTTTGATAAAAGCAACCAAAGAGCGATTGAACGCGTTGGGGATATCAGGTGTACAGATTAAAAAACTTGCACAGGACAGAAAAGTAAAACAACGAATCTCGATCTATGCTCCGCAGGATGGTGTGGTATCTGAGCTGCCGGTACGAGAAGGTATGTTCGTAAAACCGGCTCAGAAAGTAATGACACTCGGTGATCTATCCAGTGTCTGGTTACTGGCAGAAGTTTTTGAGCGGCAGTCAGAGTGGGTCGAAGTCGGTCAGTCAGCAGATGTCAGCCTGTCTTATGTCCCGGGAAAAACCTGGCATGGCAAAGTTGAATATATATATCCCAGTCTTGATCCAAAAACACGGACCTTGAAAGTGCGCCTGCGGTTTGAAAATCCAGGTGAAAAGCTGAAACCAAACATGTATGCCAACGTAAAGATATTCGGCGGTGCCAAAGAAAATACAATTGTCATTCCACTGGAAGGCTTGATTCGAACCGGTCGTGAGCAACGTGTCATTATTGCTCTGGGTGAAGGCAAATTTGAAGCGCGTGATGTCAAAGCCGGTATCGAGAGTGGCAATTTTGTTGAGATACTAGAAGGTCTAAACGAAGGCGATAACATCGTTATATCCGGTCAGTTTTTGATAGATTCAGAAGCCAGTATGCGCGCCAGTTTAAATCGTATGTCCGTCCCTGATAAAGCTGGGAATCAGGACATGTCTGATATGGCAAAAGATAGTGCGGCTGATAAAACGAGCGATCCCGTCCGTAATGAGGGGATGTAATCATGATAGAAAAAATCATTGACTGGTCAATCAGCAACCGATTTATGGTTCTGATGTTGACCTTCATCCTTGTTGGTCTGGGTATTTACGCGGTGAAACAAACTCCACTGGATGCGTTGCCTGATCTATCGGATGTGCAGGTTATTATCAAAACCAGTTACCCCGGTCAGGCGCCGCAGGTGGTGGAAGATCAGGTGACCTATCCTCTGACGACAACCATGTTATCTGTACCCAAGGCCGTTAACGTCCGTGGTTATTCGTTTTTTGGTGACTCTTACGTTTACGTTATTTTTGAAGACGGAACGGATCTGTACTGGGCGCGATCTCGTGTACTGGAATACCTGAGTCAGGTTGCTAGCAAGTTACCTGCAGATGCACGGCCAGAACTCGGGCCGGATGCGACAGGCGTAGGCTGGGTGTATGAATATGCACTGGTAGACCGTAGTGGTAACCATGATCTGTCACAGTTGCGTAGTATTCAGGACTGGTTTTTGAAATACGAATTACAGACAGTGCCGGGAGTTTCAGAGGTGGTCACTGTTGGTGGTATGGTTAAACAGTACCAGGTTGTGCTTGATCCAGACAGCTTACGTGCTTATAGCCTGCCTCTATCAAAAATCAGAACGGCGATTCAACGCGGCAATCAGGAAACGGGCGGTTCAGTCATCGAAATGTCTGAAGCTGAGTACATGGTGCGAGCAACTGGTTATGTTGATGAACTGGACGACCTGAAAAATATTCCTCTGGGCGTTAACAAGGAAGGCACTCCCATATTATTAAAAGATGTCGCACAGATACGTCTGGGCCCTCAGCTTCGTCGAGGTGTCGCGGAGCTCGATGGCGAAGGTGAAGTTGTTGGTGGCATCGTTGTCATGCGTTTTGGCGAGAATGCTTTAACCACCATCAATCGTGCTAAGGCCAAACTTGAGGAGCTGTCGCGAAGTTTACCTGAAGGTGTTGAGATTATTGAAACCTATGATCGGTCTGCACTGATCAATCGCGCGGTCGATAATCTAGGAAGTAAACTGATCGAAGAGTTTATCGTGGTCGCACTGGTATGCGCAGTTTTTCTCTTTCACCTGCGTTCCGCACTGGTGATTATTCTTTCATTACCAGTAGGTATTCTTATTGCTTTCATTATTATGGAGCGGATGGGAATCAACGCCAATATCATGTCGCTTGGCGGAATCGCCATCGCCATTGGCGCTATGGTTGATGCCGCGATTGTCATGATCGAGAACATGCATAAACACATGGAGAAAACTACAGTAAGCGATGAAAACCGCTGGCAGATCGTACGCGAATCGGCTATGGAAGTCGGACCGCCACTTTTCTTTTCATTATTAATTATTACCTTAAGCTTTTTACCGGTGTTTACCCTGGAAGCACAGGAAGGGCGTATGTTTACCCCGCTGGCATTTACTAAAACATTTGCCATGGCAGGGGCAGCGTTTTTATCCATTACCCTGGTGCCTGTTTTGATGGGGTATTTTATACGTGGACATGTTACGCCAGAACACAAAAATCCGATCAACCGTGTACTGGTCGCGAGCTACCGGCCATTTATCAATATGGTTCTGCAAGCCCCAAAAACAATTTTGGCGGTAACAGTGTTGCTGGTCGTTATTGGATTCTGGCCGCTCAGTCAACTGGGTTCAGAATTTATGCCAGATCTGGATGAGGGTGATCTGCTGTATATGCCTAGCACTTTCCCGGCAGTCTCTGTGGGTAAAGCGCAGCAGCTGTTGCAGCAGACAAATAAATTGATAAAAACAGTGCCTGAAGTGAAACGTGTTTTTGGCAAGGTAGGTCGTGCCGAGAGTGCGACTGATCCTGCACCCTTAACCATGATAGAAACCACGATATTACTCAAACCGCATGAGCAATGGCGTGAAGGCATGACCATGGATAAGCTCAAAAAAGAACTTAATGCACTAGTACAGTTCCCGGGTCTAACTAACGCCTGGGTAATGCCAATTAAAAATCGTATCGATATGCTGGCAACAGGTATTAAGACTCCGGTCGGTATAAAAGTGGCCGGACCAGACCTGGATGTTATTCAGGACATTGGTAAACGTATTGAGGAGGTGCTAAATGATGTACCTGGTACGGTGTCAGTGTATGCTGAACGGGTGTCTGGCGGTCGCTATGTTACGGTTGATATCAAACGCCGGGAGGCTGCACGATTTGCATTGAATATTGCTGATATTCAGGAAGTGGTAAAAACGGCTTTAGGCGGTATGCGTGTTGGCATGTCGGTAGAAGGTCTGGAGCGTTACCCGATCAATGTGCGTTATCCGCGCGATGTACGTGACTCATTAGAAAAGCTGCGTAATCTACCTGTGGTCACGCCAGCAGGTGCGCATATTCCACTCGCTGAAGTAGCGGATATCCGTATCGATAATGGACCGGGCATGATCAAAACCGAAAATGCACGGCTTAACGGCTGGATTTATATCGATATCGAAGGCCGTGATCTGGGGTCTTATGTTCAGCAGGCACAACAGACTGTAACGGATAAAGTCAAACTGCCGCCGGGTTACTCCATCTCCTGGTCGGGACAGTATGAATTTATGGTGCGTGCGGTCGAACGCCTGACAACCGTGGTACCGATAACACTGGTTATTATTGTTTTGCTGTTATACATGAACTTCCGCAATCTGACCGAAGTGGCAATTATTATGGGCACATTACCGCTGGCACTGATTGGTGGTTTCTGGTTATTGTATTTATTAGATTATAATATGTCGGTTGCTGTTGGTGTTGGCTTCATCGCTCTGTCCGGTGTTTCGGTGGAGATCGGCGTGGTAATGCTGGTCTATCTCAACCAGGCGTTGCAGGAACGTGTCGATGCTGCGAAAAAATCAGGTACGGAAACTGACCATAGACGAAATTCGTTCTGCGGTTATCAATGGCGCATTGATGCGGGTACGCCCGATCATGATG
>CAWBXM010000124.1:0-6894 GCA_963792545.1 uncultured Gammaproteobacteria bacterium
TCTCTTTGCGAAGTGCTTTCACGATCTTGAAGAAGGCATCGAGACCGGTAGTATGTGGGTAAGCCTCTTCGATGTTATTTTGCAGCTCTGCCCAGCCATACGGTATTTTTACGCGCTTACCGTCAGGCATGATCATGTGATCATAGCCAGATCTGTCAAACAGCTCGAAAGTGATATCTTTCTCCAGAGCAAGTCGCTTAAGGAATTGGTTGATTCTGCCGCCTTCTCCACAACCCCAGATATAGTGGACCTGGGCACAAAAGTAGTAGCCGTTCCGTTCAAAGGTATGAGCATAGCCACCGGGAACGTCATGCGCCTCCAGCATACAAACTTTATACCCCTGGTTGCTCAACAAGCTCGCACAGGTTAACGCTGCATTACCGGTCCCAATGACCAGATAGTCATATTCCACTCCGGCAGTTTGACACTCTCGATAGTTCTCGTCTTGTAATGCCTTTTGTTCATTGGTAAGTGCGCCTGAACTGAATTTTTTCATCTCTTCGCATTCCCTTCTGTTTACTGTGTTGCAACTATTTATGTAACCGGGCGTAATCGGGCACACGACCACGATTATTTACTCTCGGCCGATGGCAGACATTTTTATACTACTCTCTCAAGATGCTCATCAGTCAGTTAAATGCCAGAATAATGAAATTATTTACAATTAAAGGGCTCTGACCCCTTTAATTACAGTAAATCTACATTAAACTAAAAAACTATTGGCCTATAGGTTAGAAACTGAGATGACCGGTATCTGGAAATTAGTCATAGTAGGCGTCGGCATTTACGCTGCACTAAGTTTTTATGTTTATCTCATGCAATCAAGTATGATTTTTTACCCGGATATTTCGGGACGGGATCTTATTTCCACACCAGAAAATATCGGTCTAACTTATCAAGATGTAGAATTTGTCAGCGAAGATAATATCAAGTTACACGGTTGGTTTATTCCAAATGAAAATGCAAAAGGAACGGTTCTTTTTTTTCACGGAAATGCAGGCAACATATCCCACCGTTTAGATTCTATTGCCATTTTCCATCGCCTCGAATTAAACGTTTTCATTATTGATTACCGGGGTTATGGTCGAAGCGAAGGAAAAACAACAGAGAAAGGAACCTACCGAGACGCTGAAGCCGCGTGGAATTATCTAAACCAGACGCAAGGCATCAGCGCGGAACAGATCATCATTTTCGGTCGATCATTAGGCGCGTCGATTGCCAGCAAGCTCGCAAGCAAACACACTCCCGCTGCATTGATTATAGAATCAGGCTTTACTTCTGTGCCATCCATGGGCCAACGATTTTATCCTTTTTTACCCATACGCTGGCTCACGTATTTTAAGTATGACACCAAAGAGTATGTAAAAAATATTTCCTGTCCTGTTATGGTTGCACACAGCAAGAATGATGAAATTATTCCATACGATGAAGGCCGTGAAATTTTTGAAGCGGCACCTGAACAAAAACAATTTTTAGAAATGCAAGGTGGGCATAACGATGGCTTTATAGTCAGTGGCACATCTTATGTTGAAGGACTTAGGTCATTTATTCACAAAAATTTGTGACGGCTAATACAAAATAACAGGGTCAGGCCGGCTATCATTATCCATCGTGCCATTTGCAAATCCTACAATAGAAAGTGAGGATGCAACTACATCGACGCAGGAGGTAGTCATGTCTCCGATTGTTGTGTCACCGATAGTTCCAGTTTTGATCGATAAAGTTTAAAATCATCCTCGCTAAAGACACAGGCAATAATTGTTTCAAATTTACTTTCAAATGCTTTCATTACTGTCATAGCAATATCTGCTGCCTTATCTTTAGGGTAACCATAAACTCCCGTACTGATACTGGGAAATGCAATGGTTTTAATATCGCCCTGCGCTACGGCAACTTCAAAAGATCGGCGATAACAAGACTCTAATAACTCAGCTTCATGTTCATCGCCACCATGCCAGACAGGGCCAACGGTATGAATCACATACCTGGCAGGCAGATTAAAACCGGGAGTAATTTTCGCGTCCCCAGTATCACATCCGTTTAATACTCGACACGCCTCCACTAATTGCGAACCCGCCGCACGATGAATTGCACCATCGACACCTCCCCCACCAAGTAATGCGTTATTAGCTGCGTTAACAATAGCATCAACATCAAGTGCGGTAATATCACCCTGAATGATTTCGATCATATCGTCCCCTTTAATTACCCTGGTACTGGGTTTTAGTCTCGGTTTCACGCGCTGTTATTGTGCATCGGTGCACTGCTATTGAGCAAATAATCAGACTCAAACGATATAAACCAACCTGCGTCATCAAATAATCAATAACTTAAACAATGTACTGGCTGGCATCATTTTTGCTTTGTTTTATGCAGTGATCGTCATGAAACTGTCACATACATTGATTAAAATTATTACGCAAAATATTGTACCGCAGATTGGAGATAAACCATGCAAATTACCGAAATCAAAACAATCGCTAAACAACACGGCGTAAAAGTTACTAAGTTAAAAAAAGCTGAGCTTATTAAAATGATTCAGTTGGCCGAAGGACACTTCGACTGTTTTGCCACTCCTGCCGATGGCTACTGCGATCAGGAAGAATGCCTGTGGCGATCAGACTGCATCAAGGCTGCCTAAATAAAGCAAAACCAGGTAGCTTTGGTAATGGGCTCTCATTAAACCATTCCTGGATGATGGTGCCCATCCTGCAAAGACATTCCCGCATACCCTAAGCGGGAAGATGACACAGGGATGTGTCATTTAAGATTAAAAGGGCTCTGACCTCTTTAATTCTGGTCTGTCCCCTATTATTCTCTCTGTATTTCCCTTTTGATTTTTTTCAGCCCGAAATAGTCGGCATAACAGGCATTACGCCAGTGATTCGGATTATGCATTATGTCATTAAAGAATATAGTGCGCGGATACTCTCGCTGATAATCCGCAACAATCAAGTGGCGCTGCCCTTTTGCTTTTGCCTGCTCAATTTGTTTATAACGTTCATTCAGATAGTCATGATAAGGCCGTGCAAGATGAAACAGATCGGTTCTCGCAAGTTGATAAGTATTACTCTCTAAAGCAGCGACAGTAAACAAGCCTGCCAACAGCAATAGAGCAACAGCCGTGGCCGGATTATACGGCTGCATTATCGATTCCCATTTACCCAAAGACAAATAACGTACCGTGAAAGCACCAATAGTCAGATACCAGCTGACAAGGAACAGAAAATAAATGGCATCAACCGTGCGCGCCGGAGGCCAGCCGCCCATCGACCACCATGCCGGAAACTGCAACAAAACTGGCATTAAAAATGTGTTTAACATGAGTGCCATAATCATCGTTTTTGAAACAGTGAACGAGCTGGCTGACAATTTCCGGTCTGATAACTGCAGCAAGTTTGCTATTGCAAAAGGCGTAAGCATACTCGAAACAATCAGTACCGGATTGCTGAGCCAGAGCCACAGTATTTTTAAACCTACAGACAGGCTGCCGTATATTGAATGAGAAAAATCATGCCTTAGTGGAAAGTCTGCAGCGCGTATGACATTGCCGGGAGAAAAATAAACGATAGCGAAACAAGCCAGTGTAACGAGAAGTATAGCCAGCCATGGTTTTAATATTACCCAGCCTGAACGCAAATGGAGCATAACTCCTAATAAAGCCAGTCCGGTTAAAGCAAGCATACTGGTCTCATTCGCACCAACAGCGAAAACCATCACCAGCAGTAAAACGACAAATAATCTAAAATATTTTTTCGAGACCTTTTGTCGATCTGCTAATTGAATCATCAAACCAGACATAACAAAGAAAAGAATATTGGCAGTCTGATAAGTCATTGCGCCAGCCATCCAGTACAGGCCACTGGCAGGGCTCGTCATGCCCAGCAAAAAAATACAAACGAAACACAGTGATGAGAGCAATACCGGCCGGGCAAACGGGCTTACACTGAAAAGCCTCGACAGGAAAAATGCCGTTGCTAAAAAAAGCGCCAGCATCATAAGTCCTGGAATATACTTATAACCTTCGAATAAATCAAAAATAACAGGGTATATTGCATACAGCGCATTGCTGGTATAACGCCCGCTCCATTCAAAGTAATGATCCCATAAATACCTGATCAGGCCGTGGTCATTTACGCCACTCGCCATACAGTAATCATCTGAAGAAGGATGTGAGTACTGGGCGAGCAAGGTAAATACCAGAACAACGGCAAGACAGATAGCGATCATCAGATAGGGTGCTATCGTTGCAAGGGCAGCCAGTTTGTTATGTAGTCTGTTTATAAGCTTAAAAGGCTTTTTTACGCCCGATGAATTGATAAAACATAGTACCTTAACTTACTTGCATTGCGAAAGGTAGTCAAACGCTATTATCTGCACATAACATCGAAAATATATAACCAGTAAGCATGCACCGCATCAGACAAAAAGATAATTTTTACTGTAATATCTGTCTTAGATAAACTATTTGCGAAAGATTAATCACTTGAAATCCTATCAACCGTTAATATCAATAGTTGTTCCTGTATACAATGAAAAAGAGGTGCTGACGGAATTTCATCAAACCGTTGATAAAGCACTATCAGATCTTCCTGTTGACCTTGAAATTATTTATGTCAATGATGGCAGCACCGATAACACGCTGGATATCATTAACGGTTTAAGGGCCAGCGACAAACGCATCACACTAATTGATCTTAGTCGTAATTTTGGTAAGGAGATTGCTCTATCGGCCGGGCTTCATAAAGCAGCGGGTGACGCTGTTGTGATTATTGATGCAGACCTGCAGGATCCACCTGAGTTAATTCCTGAGCTGATTAAAGAATGGCAAAATGGTTACGACGTTGTCTATGCCAAACGTACTCTGCGTGAAGGTGAGTCATTTCTAAAGAAAACAACTGCCCACTTTTTCCACCGCCTTATTCAGCGTGTTGGTAAATTTACCATCCCGCAGGATACTGGTGATTTTCGCATACTTAGTCGCCGTGCAGTTAATGCACTAAACACATTTAAAGAACACCATCGTTTTATGAAAGGTTTGTTTGCCTGGATAGGGTTCAAACAAAAGGCGGTGTTTTATGAACGTGATTCTCGTCACGCGGGTAAATCGAAATGGAACTACTGGCGCCTGTGGAATTTTGCACTTGATGGCATTACTTCATTTACTATCGCGCCATTAAAAATATCTACCTATATAGGAACTTTCACAGCACTGAGTGCAATTGGCTATGGTATTTATATGCTGATTGAAACATTGCTTCATGGTAACGAGGTTCCCGGCTATCCATCCCTGATTGTTATTATACTTATATTAGGTGGAATACAGCTCATTGCCATTGGCATTATGGGTGAATATCTTGGCCGGATTTTTAATGAAACAAAACAGCGTCCCCTGTACTTTGTCAACGAATATTTACCCAGTGATCATGCTGTAGATAAACAGGCTGACAATAACGATCTGTAATAATGTTTTGCTAAAATATTTATGCTCGTGAAAACATCACAACAATTTTTTATTTTTTCAGGCATTGGTGCCATTGGTACAGCCGGACATTATGCTACTTTGATTCTGCTGGTGCAGTTCATAAAAACTGACCCGGTTTTTGCCACCACTATTGGTTTTGTTGTTGGCGCATTGATTAATTACGTATTGAACTACCGTATAACATTCAATAGCAATAAACGACACCGTGAAACATTAACAAAGTTTTTTTCTGTTGCAAGTCTGGGCGCAGTAATTAATGGTTCAATAATGACGGCAGGCATTAACATGTTTAATATTCATTACTTAATCATACAGGTGATTGCTACATGTTTTGTACTGATACTCAATTTCATTGCAAACAAATATTGGACCTTTGCTGACTAAAAACAAAGGGGACAGCTTGGATTCAAGAATCAAGTGCAACACTAATAAGTCCACCTTCTAATTCACCTTCCATCATGTGTTGGGGTGATTTAAATCCGTAACGCTTTCTTGGGCGAGTATTGAGCAACCATGCAATATGGTCAAGCTCAGCTTGTGTATAGACTGACAGGTCTTCGCCTTTAGGTAAAAATTGGCGGATGAGTCCGTTAATGTTCTCGCTACTCCCGCGTTGCCAGGGAGCATTGCGATCAGCAAAATATATCTTGAGGTTAAGATGCTTCGTCATCAAGGGATGTTGTGCCATTTCTGCGCCACGGTCATAGGTCATCGATAACCGCAAAAAATCAGGCAGTGATGCCATCCGTGCTTCAAAGCCTTCACGAACATGTTGTGCGGACTTGCTTTGCATTTTGCTCAATAGCAGAAAGCCCGTTTTACGCTCGACCAGTGTGCCGACACAAGACTTGTTCATCGCGCCCACGATTAAATCACCCTCCCAATGACCGGCAATCTCTCTCGTATTGACTGTTTCAGGGCGATTGGAAAACAATTGGTGGTTTGCAACTTTTAAACTGCTATAGCAGCTATCTTTTGACCCACGTGGGCCGCGCTTCGACTTGGCGCGCCGCAATGATTGCACGATCAGTTTTCGAAGCTCACCTCTAGGGTAAGCGTAAATATGCGCATAGATTGTTTCAGGACTCACTTGCATTGAGGCTTGACCGGGAAATTGGTCTTTTAAAGTCGCTGAAATTTGCTCTGGAGACCATTTGTGCTGGATTAAGTGAGATTCGACAATATCACACAAGTCTGTGTTGTGAACGAGTTTTCTTGGCCTGACACTCTGTTTTCGCCGTGAATGGTAGGCGTTGGCTGCGCGTGTTGCACAGTAACCGCTTTGATGGGTTTGATTACGCTGCAGCTCTCTGGATACCGTTGATGGACTTCGATGTAATCGTAGCGCTATCGAACGTATGCTAGAGCCGTGTTGGTGCTCAAGCATAATAATTGCCCTTTCTTCCGGG
>CAWBXM010000125.1:0-18592 GCA_963792545.1 uncultured Gammaproteobacteria bacterium
CTTAATCAATATGTAGAGGTAATGATTTTCTTCTTCTGTAGACAGGACAATCTCGCCTTTCAGAAATTGTCGATACTGACACGCAGAGAGCAATCTGGCGAAAGCCGGCTTAACTAAATCTACATTTCTGAATAACTGTAAACGAGACAATGATGATGTGTCGTGTTCGCTTTTTATTGATTCCATTTCATTTCACACTCTGAGTTTAAGAGCGCCTCTATTGATGGCTTATGTGCTCTTGATATAACTTAGGCATATCGTACAGCATTCCTCTTTAGAAAAGAGCTCCAACAAACTTTCCTGCATCAATCAGCAGTACGACGATATAAACAACTGGATAAAACGACCGCATGAAAAGGTATAATCCCTTGCATAGCTGTGATTATAACAACGTTTACACTATTGATTCAAAAAATGAAATCTAGCACATCACCACCGGAGCTGCGACATGCAAAATAAACAGAAAAACTATACGATTCACAGCATGGAATTGGGGCCGATGGAAAACTTTGTTTACCTGATACATGATCACGCCACCAATACTGCCGCCATCGTCGACCCTGCCTGGCAGGTAGATAAAGTACTCAAATTCGCCGATTCAAGAAACATTAAAATTACCGATGTTCTTCTCACACACTGTCGCGCAACCTTCAAGCGACTGTCTCTGGCCACAAGGGCAGTGGTTTCGGCAGATGTATGAAGAAACGCTGCTATGGTTGAATAAGCTGGATCAAGATCCGGCTGAGCTGGAGGAATTATTAGCCGCGCAAAAAGATCAGCGCCTGGGGAAATATTTTGAAACCTTATGGTTTTACTGGCTCACACATCATCCTCGTTATCAGGTCGTTGAAAACAATGTTCAGCTAATAATAGGTGGCGAAACACTAGGTGAGCTGGATCTTATCTTGTTCGATAAAACGACAAAAAAGACTATGCATTGGGAGCTGGCGGTTAAATTTTATCTGGGTGTGGAAGATACCAGGAATCTGTGTAACTGGCACGGACCTAATTTAAATGATCATCTTGAGCTTAAGGTTCATAAATTATCAGATAGACAGAGCGTTGTCAGTAAAGACAGACGTGTGGCTCAGTGGCTTAAACAACAGGGGCTGGTCATCGATGAGTGTGCAGTGATTTTAAAGGGGCGGCTGTACTATCCTATGTCCTTGTATCAAGAGATGATGGCTCTCCCGGTCGATGTATTGCTGGGTTCTCCTCTGATATGTGCATCAGGGCATCTGCGTGGAGTCTGGTGTACTGAACAGATGTTCGATGCATTTTTCGATGAAAGCCAATTATTTCTGCCATTGAAAAACTTTGGCTGGATGGAAAAAATCTCGACACAAAGTGTAAGGAAATTTTACTCTAAAGCGGATATTTTTGAGAATTTGTCTAATAAATTATTGCGTCTGCCGCTACAGGTTCAAGTGATGAACCCGTGGCACAGCTGGGATAGAGTGTTTATTATGGCAGAAAAGTGGCCGCAAAAGTTGATATGACATTTTTACAGGTTTGTTGTTCCTTTTTAAAATAGATTGGTTATAATAGAGTCATGAGCACACCTAATATTACATTTCCACTTGAGCGCAACGAAGTTGTTTCTTTGTTGCAGCACTTTAAAATTTCACCTACTCGGCAGCGTGTAGAGATTGCAGAATACCTGTTTCAGCGGCCTCAGCATCTATCAGCAGAAAAGATTCTTGCCGGTGTCACACAAGAAGGCAATCGCGTATCACGTGCCACGGTATATAACACCATGGGTTTATTTGCTAACAAAGGTGTTGTGCGTGAAGTACTGATCGATAGAGAACGTGTTTTTTATGATTCAAACACCGAAGTACATCAGCATCTGTACAATGTTGATACCTGCGAGTTGACTGATGTATATGATGCTGAAGTGAGTATGGTTTCTGAGCCAGAGCTACCGGAAGGTTTAAAAATTATTGATACGGATATTATTTATAAAGTAACGTCGAAATAAGCTTGGTTAAAAATGTCTCGATAAGAGCAGCGATAGATTTTAAAAACCTTTTCATACTGTTGCCTGATGCAATAGCATGAAAAGGTTTTTTTGTGCACGAGTGTAAATCTTTGTTTCAGGAGAGATGGGCTGGAACCTCTGATTAAGTCGTGGATCGACATCTTACCAATTATACGATCCTGTTTCCGCGTTGTGGAACTTCGCAATAGCCTTGCTATTACGCGCATTCCACGCCTCGAACCAGAGCCGTTTAATTGGCAATCTGCTCGACCCAGACTTAATCAGAGGTTCCCTGGGAAAGATCAGCGGCTAGCGAATCACGAATATTATCGGCTATCGGGTTGATAACGGACTGATAGTTTTTATGTTCGACGCCGGCTGAAATGGCAGCGCCATTTTTCACCGCTGAGCACATGTCATTATCCAGTTCAAAACGCATGAAGTGGACGGCAGAAGTTTTCTCTGCATTGTCGCGTTCGAGATCTTCATCTGCAATTGCGTAAATCTTATCGAAGCCAGCTACCTGCATCCAGATTAAATCTTCGATGCCGATCAAACGCGTTAGCTGATATTGACGTTCTTCAACTTCGGGGTACTGGATCAGCATAGTCGCTTTCCAGTTTGTGCCATCAGGAATCAGTGGATTATATGCGCTCAGCTCTTCATCGATACCGGCAGCATCAAAGATTTTCTCAGCTTTTAACATTTCCTGCATCTGGTACTGCATGGTCAGCCTGTCTTCAAAAGAAAGTAGTATATTCTCGCCGAGTTCAAGTCGGCGATTTTCTTTGTGAGTCATGATCTTCTTGCGATAGTCATCACGCATCTCGGTGTATTTTTCCAGGCTGTACAGGTCGTCACGGGTAAGATTTTTCATAGTTTTAAGTTTATTTTTTGGTTAGATATCGTAGGCTTTTCGTACAAGAGAAATAGGGTGTATCGGTTTGCTGCCATCAGCCAGCCCGGCTTCAATATGGTGTCCGGCCATGGCACAGTCGCTGGTATAAACATCGGCGCCACTTTGTTTTACACGGTTAGCGACAGGTTTGCAGATCTTCATAGCGGTATCATGATGTTCGCTTTTAAATGTGTAGGTACCATCGTGACCAGAGCAGCGCTCGATGGGTAATACTTCTGTACCTGGAATAAGTTCCAGTACTTCACGTGTTTTCATGCCGATACGTTGTACACGCTGATGGCAGGCAACATGGTAGGAAACTTTTCCTAGCGGCTTTTTAAAATCAGTATTTATTTTGCCGGCCTTGCTGCGTAGCATCAGGTATTCAAAAGGGTCAAACATGGCTTGTTGTACCTTGATGACATCAGTGTCATCAGGATACATTAATGGTAGTTCCTGTTTAAACATTAAGGTACAGGAGGGGACAGGGGTTACGATGTCCCAGCCTTCATCGACCAGTTGCGCCAATATTTTTATGTTCGTGTCTTTCAGCTTTTCAACGGTTTCAAAGTCGCCGAGTTCGAGTTTTGGCATGCCGCAGCATTGAGTGTTTTGTGCCAGTTGAACCTGTAGACCGTTATGTTCAAACACCTTAATCAGGTCTTCGCCGATCTGTGGTTCATTGTAGTTGCCGTAACAGGTGGCAAATAATGCAACTTTACCAGTAGTGGTTTCGGTAGCTTCTGCTTTGTTGTCAACAGGTTTTCGCTTCTTATCGCGTTTTACCAGCGTGTTTGAGGTATATGCAGGTAATAGTGAATCCGGGTGGATTGCCAGCGTTTTATCCAGTAGCTTGCGGGCAAGGCCGTTGTTATTTATCGCGTTCACCGTTTGAGTGATTACAGGGATACTGGCAAACTTGCCTAAAGCGTCTGTAGAAGTGGTTAATTTGTCGCGGGTTTTTGCATCACCTTTTTTAAATTTGATGGCTTTGGCGCGTAACATTAAATGTGGAAAGTCGACGTTCCATTCATGTGGTGGTACATAAGGGCACTTGGTTAGATAACACAGGTCACACATGAAACAGTCGTCGACCACTGACCAGTAATCTTTTTTATCGACGCCATCCACTTCCATGGTGTCTGATTCATCTACCAGGTCAAACAGTGTGGGGAATGATCCACACAGGCTGACGCAGCGGCGACAACCGTGGCAAATATCGAAGACGCGTTCGAGTTCGACATAGAGCTTATCTTCGTCCCAAAACTCAGCGGTGTTCTGTCCAAGTGGATGTCGTGTAGGTGCTTCTAAATTGCCTTCTCGTGCCATATGTTTCTCGTATGTATTAGCTAATTATTTAAGTTTTTGTCGCGCCGCCTTGCTGGCTCTTTTCGAAATACCGTCCATCCATGGACATATGTGCACCGCCTTACCTGGCTCTTTGCACTATACCGCCCATCCATGGGCATATGTGCACCGCCTTCCTTGGCTCCTTGCACTATACCGTCCATCCATGGACATATGTGCACCGCCTTCCTTGGCTCCTTGCACTATACCGTCCATCCATGGACATATGTGCACCGCCTTCCTTGGCTCCTTGCACTATACCGCCCATCCATGGGCATATGTGCACCGCCTTCCCTGGCTCCTTGGACTATACCGCCCATCCATGGGCATAAAAAAGACCAGACCTGTGCGCCAGGGCTGGCCTTTTTTTAAACAGCTAAACAGAAATCTGCCTAGTCCATGTTATCCAGTGCTTTCTGGAAACGGTTGGCGTGTGAACGCTCTGCTTTGGCCAGTGTTTCAAACCAGTCAGCAATTTCGTCAAAGCCTTCATCGCGTGCTGTTTTAGCCATGCCCGGGTACATATCAGTGTACTCGTGAGTTTCGCCAGCAATAGATGCTTTTAAGTTATTGCTGGTGCTACCTATAGGTAAACCAGTTGCCGGATCGCCTGTTTCTTCCAGGTATTCCAGGTGACCATGTGCGTGGCCAGTTTCGCCTTCGGCAGTTGAGCGGAAAACCGCAGAAACATCGTTATAACCTTCTACGTCAGCTTTTGCAGCAAAATAAAGGTAACGACGATTTGCCTGAGATTCGCCAGCGAAGGCGTCTTTCAGATTTTGTTCTGTTTTACTATCTTTTAAGCCCATCTCATCTCTCCAGGTTAGGGTTATTCTAAAAAACTATGCAGAGTGTACACCAATTTTTAGTTAGATTTATTCTAAATTGACACAAATGTCATGTCAAGTAATAAATTATTTAGATCTTTTTCTGATACCCGGTTATAGGTTATTTTTTTTCGGCGACCAGGCGAAAACCTAGTACAGAATAAGCTTTATCGGGAGAGTCAGCCGCCCGATAAGCTGGGCGAATAAGTTGTGGTGGGCAGTGGTAAGATCCACCGCGGCGAACTTTTTTAGTGCCTTTAGCCGGTCCTTGTGGACTGGTTGTTGCTGAGTTGGCATAGCTCGTTGGGCTGTACCAGTCTGAAACCCATTCCCAGGCATTTCCATACATATCATACAGTCCCCAGTCATTAGCCTTTAACTGTGCCACAGGATGCACCTCATCATTTGAACTGTTGATATACCAGGCATATTCATCCATTTCGATCTTTGAAAAAGGGCGCAAACCTGCACTGCTAGCACGGGCGGCATATTCCCACTCTGCTTCGGTAGGAAGACGGTAGCGAAAATTCACTGATCGTTTATTAAGTCGCTCGATAAATTCGTTGGCAGCATGCCATGATATAGAGACCACCGGCAGTTGTTGCCAATTTTCTACCTGCCAGTTTTTGCCCAGTCCTGGTTTTGTGTCCATGACATTAAGCCATACTTTTTGTGTGACCTCGGTCTCAGATAGTAATAGAGGCTGTTTAAACACTACAGTGTGTGCTGGTGTTTCATCATCTATCATGGCGGCTTTTGTGTCAGGTAGATCAGCCAGTGCTTTTTCAATGTCTGCCGTGCCCATAATGAATTGCCCTGGCGGCAGGGTAACAAACTTAAGATCAATTCCGTAATTAGCGTCAGTATTTTTGCTCATTGTTGTATCGGCTTGAGCCTGGAAAAAAATCAGGCTGAGTAGTGCGATGCTTATGGCGGATAGTATTTTTTTCATAAATTTGCAATTTTGTGGTGTTTTAGTCAGGGCAATAACTTATTATTCGGGTTCCCCCAGCATTTAATTTGAGAGAGTCGAATGCGGGAAGTTCATAATAATCAATAAACACCATTAATAGTTGAGGAGACCCCATGACACGTGAAGTTGATGTTGCCATCATAGGTGCTGGCAGTGCCGGTTTGTTTGCATTGTCACAGGTTAGGCGTGAGTCTGATAATTACGTATTGATCAACGGTGGTGAGCTGGGTACAACCTGTGCACGCGTTGGTTGTATGCCGTCAAAAGTATTGATACAGGTGGCTGAAGATTTTCATCGTAAAAATATTTTTGAACGTGAAGGCATCGATGGTGCTGAGGAATTAAGCGTCGACGTACCAGTCAGCATGGAACATGTGCAAGATTTGCGTGATGTGTTCGTCGATAAGACGCTGGGTGTTACTGATGCTCTGGATGAGGCGCATCTGATTGATGGTTATGCCCGTTTTGTATCAAACGATACCCTGGAAGTAAATGGTGAGCAGATAAAAGCGAAGAGCATCATTATAGCGACGGGCTCTGTTCCCATCGTGCCGGCAGCATGGCAGGATTTTATGGAAGACGTCATCACCACCGATGAATTTTTTGAGCTGGAAGACCTGCCTGCATCAATGGCGGTTATTGGCTTAGGTTCTATCGGTCTGGAAATCGGTCAGTCATTACATCGCCTTGGAGTAAGAATTGCTGCAGTCGATCAACTGAGTAGCATTGCCAAGCTGGAAGATGATATGGTCAATGATATCGCCATCGCCACTCTCGGCAGAGAGTTCCCGCTATGGTTAAGTGATGCCGCTGTCCTGGAGAAGATCGATGAGGGTATACAGATTACGGCCGGTGAAAATAGTGCAGTGGTAGAAAAAGTCCTGGCCAGTGTTGGTCGTAAACCGAATCTTGATAATTTAAATATTGAAAACTCAGATATTAAGCTTGATGCTCACGGTATTCCTGTCTACAACCCGTTAACTATGCAGGTGGGTGATCTGCCTATTTTTATCGCTGGCGATGTTAATGCTGATCGACCGTTGCTGCATGAAGCGGGTCATGAAGGAAGGGTTGCCGGTTATAACGCGGTGCATAAAGCATTGCACGCAACAATAGAAAAATTTAAACGCAAAGTGCCATTAGCCATTACGTTTTGTGATCCGAATATCGCAACCGTCGGCGCACAGTTATCCGAGTTAAATGAAGATGAAATAGCCATCGGTGAAATGCCATTTTCGCCGGTTGGCCGGGCATTGATCCTGGGTAAGAACCGCGGTCTGCTCAGATTGTACGTACAGAAATCTGACGGTTTATTACTGGGTGCTTGCATGTGTTGTGTAAAAGGCGAGAACTTGGCGCACCTGATTGCCTGGTCGATACAGAGCGGGATGACTGTCTTTGATATGCTAAAAATGCCGTTTTACCATCCGGTTATCGAAGAAGCCTTACAGGGTGCGCTTTATAGTGTGTTATCGCAGCTTGATATTGAGCAGGATCTAGTGGAGCTTGAGCGTATTTAATTAAGTGCTGAAAAAATATTTCACCACAGAGACACAGAGGACACAGAGTTTTTTTAGTTAACAGCGCCTGCGGCGCTGTTAACTATAGAAAGTTTTTCTCCGTGTCCTCTGTGCCTCTGTGGTGAAACGTCTTAGATGTTATATTTTTAGTGTTTTTTAAGGTTGTGCAAGAGGCTATTGTGCATCGGAGTGCCGCCTTCGGAAATTTGCCTATATGCCGCACGACTCCCCGTCTGTTGCCATAATTCTAACGCTGCAATAGGCGATAGACTCGGCATGCTGTATTGTCGGATAGTCTGCAATAAATCCATCAATAAAATAAAACTATCTGCCAGTTGCTGATATAACTCAGCAACACCCTGCTGAGTAACCGTGCTGATGTGATGGTAAGCTGAGCGCCCAAGATCCACGTAATAGCTTGCGTCTACGTGACGTCTTTCTGTGGATTGCGGGTATAAACCAGAAACCAGTAAGCACTGATCACCAATATCGCGTAGTTTTTCACTGCGTAAACTTTGTGGAAGATGATGTAGATTTAGATAATCCAGTGCTAGCGCACATGAATTGAGTTGATTGTTTTTAGCAAATCGCATCAGGGTAAAAACCAGATAGCTTTGCATGGCTTCATCTAGATGCTGGCCGTAGTCCTGTTCAGCTTCCTTTACCAATGTGTGCCACTGGGAAAGTTCTGATGAATCTAAAATAATTTTTTTAACCACGTTGTCATCCTCTTGAATAGTCGTAGAAGATTTTTTGAGCATATCATAATGTTATAGCCGTTTTTCATGGAAATGCTAATTAGAGTCAATGTTGGCCTTGCAGCAATTTAATGTAAGGCCGCCATAGGTTATACTCAGTACCCTCATAATTAAGATAATAAGACTACCCATGGCGTACGATGTTTCAACATTTCAAGGATTAATATTCGCGGTTCAGGATTACTGGCAAAAACAGGGCTGTGCCGTGTTGCAGCCACTGGATATGGAGGTCGGTGCCGGCACATTTCATCCATCAACTTTTTTACGGGCGATTGGCCCAGAGCCATGGCGCGCCGCTTATCTACAACCTTGTCGTCGGCCTACAGATGGTCGTTATGGTGAAAACCCTAACCGCCTGCAACACTATTACCAATTTCAAGTGGTATTAAAACCGTCACCAGATGAGATTCAGGATTTATATCTGGGCTCATTAGAAGCGTTGGGTTTTAATCTGCTGGAGCACGATGTCCGGTTTGTTGAGGATAACTGGGAGTCGCCAACGTTGGGTGCATGGGGTCTGGGCTGGGAAGTGTGGCTGAACGGAATGGAAGTGACTCAGTTCACCTATTTTCAGCAGGTGGGAGGGCTAGAATGTCGGCCAGTGACGGGCGAGATCACTTATGGCCTTGAACGCCTGGCGATGTATCTGCAGGAAAAAGAAAGTGTGTTTGATCTGGTATGGGCGCGAGGACCGCAAGGCGAAGTAAGCTACGGTGACGTGTTTCATCAAAATGAAGTTGAGATGTCGACTTATAATTTTGAACAGGCAGACACTGATATTTTATTTAAACAGTTTGATGACTGTGAATCAGAAAGTCAGCGTTTGATCGAGCTAGGTCTACCGTTACCGGCTTATGAATTGGTCCTAAAAGCGTCGCATGCATTTAACATACTGGATGCGCGACATGCTATTTCAGTGACCGAGCGACAACGATTTATCTTGCGTGTGCGCGCCCTGTCCAGGGCAGTTGCGCAGGCGTATTATGATTCTCGAGAGGCCTTAGGTTTTCCTATCGGAAATGATAGTGCGAATAAGATTAAAGGAGATGCAGCATGAGTGCGCCTTTAGCAGATGATCTATTGATCGAACTAGGTACAGAAGAGCTGCCACCAAAAGCATTAAAGCGACTGTCCGAGGCTTTTAGTAGCGGCATCGTTGACGGTTTAAAAAAAGCCGGTTTCGATATCGATGAATATGATTCTTATGCTTCGCCAAGAAGACTCGCGGTATTAATTAAAAAGGTAGCCATTGCGCAGCCCGATAGAGATGTCGAGCGCAAAGGACCAAGTTTAAAAGCGGCCTATGACGCTGACGGCAAGCCAACTAAAGCAGTGATGGGATTTGCACGATCCTGTGGTGTTGAGGTCGAAGCGCTGCAGCAGGAAGATACCGATAAAGGTGCCTGGCTGGTATTCAAAGCGACAGAAAAAGGTCAGGCAGTAACTGCACTAATCGAAGATATTATCAACCAGTCGTTAGCACGCCTACCCATTCCAAAACGAATGCGTTGGGGAAGTAACGATGTTGAGTTTGTGCGCCCTGTACACTGGCTAGTGCTTTTGCATGGCGATAAAGTAATTGATGCAAAGGTCCTGGGATTAAATTCTGGCGCACACACTTATGGCCACCGCTTTCATTCACCGGGAAAAATAACCTTAAACAATGCTGACGAATATAAAGACAGATTACAAACTGAAGGTTTTGTTATCGCCGACTTTGAGCAGAGAAAGCAGAATATCAAACAGCAGGTTATTGATACGGTTAAGCGACTGGGTGGTGAAGCAGTGCTGGACGAAGAGTTGCTGGATGAGGTGACCGCTTTAAATGAATGGCCAATTGCTGTCGCTGGCGAATTTGACAAAAGCTTTCTTGAAGTGCCAGCAGAAGCACTGATAAAAACCATGCAGGATAATCAGAAATACTTTCCGGTAAAAGTGTCAGCAACGGATGATGGCTTAAAAAATTATTTTATTACTATTAGTAATATCGATAGTCAGTCGCCTGAAAAAGTAAAAGCCGGTAATGAACGTGTGGTGCGACCAAGACTGGCCGATGCCATGTTCTTCTGGCAGCAGGATCAAAAGCAGCCGCTTGAATCATTTAATGAAGCGCTGGAGAAAGTTGTTTTTCAGGCCAGGCTGGGCAGCATTGCAGAAAAAACACGACGCGTAACAAAGTTGTCTGAGTCCATCGCCAGGCAACTTGATGCAAATGTTGAATATGTAAAACGTGCGGCATTGTTAAGTAAGTGTGACCTGATGACCAATATGGTTGGTGAGTTTGCTTCTCTGCAAGGTGTTATGGGTAAGCGCTATGCACAAAAAGCGGGAGAGCCTGACGAAGTTGCCGCTGCGCTTGATGAACAGTATAAACCTCGTGGTGCAAGTGACGATACGGCGAGTACAACAACGGGGCAGATTCTTTCTATCAGTGACAAGCTGGATACCCTGGTCGGAATTTTTTCTATCGGCGAGAAACCTACCGGTGAAAAAGATCCTTATGCATTGCGACGTGCATCCTTAGGTGTTTTGCGCACTATCATTGAACGTCAGCTTGATCTTGACCTGAAAATATTAATTACTGAATCAGCCGAGTTGCTAAAAGATAAGGTTGATGTGGATAAAGTTGAGCAGGAAGTTTTTGATTACATCATTGATCGCTTGCGTGCTTATTATCTTGATCGTGGTGTTAGCGCTGATGTTTTTGATGCAGTATCGGCATTGTCACCATCACGGCCGTTAGATTTTGATAAGCGTATCAGGGCGGTTAGCATCTTTCGTCAACTTCCAGAAGCGGAAAGTCTGGCAGCGGCAAATAAACGTGTCGGTAATATTCTTAAAAAATCGGTTGTAGATAATGCAGAGATAGTAAACGAGGGTTTGTTTATCGAAGATGCTGAGAAAATATTATTTAATACTTTGGTGACTTTAAGCCGGGAGGTAGAGCCTTTGTTCGATGCAGATGATTACGAAAACGCCTTGTGCCGACTGTCATCATTAAAAAATCCGGTTGATGCATTTTTTGATTCAGTAATGGTCATGGCTGATGATGAGACAATAAAAAATAATCGTATTGCACTATTAAATATTATGAATCAGCTATTTCTGAGAGTGGCTGACCTGTCACGTTTACATCAGTCATGATCTCTAATCTATAGCCCTAAATCATGGCACTTATTCTGAGAATCGTATGAAGCTAATAGTCCTCGATCGCGACGGTGTTATCAATCATGACTCTGATGCGTATATAAAAAGCAAGGAAGAGTGGCAGCCTATCGAAGGTAGTTTAGAAGCGATCGCGCGCTTGAATCATAGTGGTTATACGGTAGTGGTGGCGAGTAACCAATCAGGTCTGGCGAGAGGCCACTTTGAAATAGGAGGTCTAACAGCGATACACCAGAAGATGGATGAAATGCTGACAAAACTTGGCGGTCGTATCGATGCTGTATTCTATTGTCCGCACGGACCGGATGATGCCTGTGATTGCAGAAAACCTAAACCTGGAATGCTGCTTGAGATTGGTCGTCGCTTCAACGTGCCGCTAAAGGATGTCATTTTCATCGGTGACAGTATTTCGGATATTAAGGCAGCAAGCAATGCGCGTGCAAACCCTATGCTGGTGCGTACAGGTAAAGGTGTGAAAGCAGAAAAAATACTAAAAAGCGAATGTAAGAGTGCTGACAGTGTTCCCGTGTTTGATAACCTTGCTGCAGCTGTGGCAGCGATACTTCAATAGAAAATAATGGAATCAAAACCCGTTTTATTTATCCGCGCATCATTGTTCTGGATTGCTTTCCTTGCTAATACCCTTGTTTTTGGTTTGCTAATAATACTCCTGTTTTTTACGTCGTCATCTTTTCGCCTGAAAATTGCACGGCATTGGTCGCAGATGAATAATCTTTTATTGAAAGTTTTTTGCGGCATTAAATATAAAGTCGAGGGACAGGAAAATCTTGATGTGGAAACTGCAATCATATTAAGTAAACATCAGTCTACATGGGAAACACTAGCACTACATTCGTTCACGCCGTATGTGCGTTGGGTGTTTAAACGTGAGTTGATGTATATACCGATTTTTGGTTGGGCGTTGGCATTGACTGATCCGATCGCCATCAATCGTGGTGGCGGTAGAGTAGCGATCAAGCAGTTGCTTAACGAAGGAACAAAAAAACTTAAAGATGGTAAATGGATGGTGTTATTCCCGGAAGGAACCCGAACCGCGCCAGGTAAGAGTTACCAATATAAAATTGGCGGCGCTTTGCTGGCAGAAAAAAGTGGCTATCCGGTTATTCCGATAGCACATAATGCCGGCGAGTTCTGGCCAAGGCATAGCTTTATAAAATGGCCAGGAACAATCAGTGTGGTAATCGGGCCGGCGATAGAAACAAAAGGTCGCAGTGCCGAAGAGATTAATGCTGAAGTGCATAGCTGGATCGAGAGTGCCATGAAAGAGATTAGTGATCCCTCTCGATGGAACAGATGAGGAGCTAAAGAAGGATTCACAGTGAAATTTTTATTTTAGCTAGCGAGTTCGGCTAAAAGTGCGCGTTCCAAAGCCGCATCAAAAGCTTTTCAACACAGAGGCCCAGAGAACACAGAGAAAAACTTTCTATTGTTAACAGCGCCTGCGGCGCTGTTAACAAAATAAAACTCTGTGCTCTCTGTGCCTCTGTGGTGAATCGTTTTTAATCTTTATGACTTTACGCTAAGGTCGATACTCTTAATCGATCCAGTCTGAGTTAAATCCCGAACAGGTTTTTTGCGTTAATTGTTGTTTGTTCGGCGATGGTATCTATCGACGTTTGCTTTAGTTCAGCAATAACTTTAACGGTATTGATTAAATAAGCAGGTTCATTTCTTGAACCGATGTTATTCTGGTCGGCCTGGTCTGGTGCATCGGTTTCAACGAGTAGAGACGTTAGCGGGGTTTCTCTAACAACCTGTTTTATTTTTTTTGCGTTGTCAAAAGTAACGCTGCCGCTAATGCTGATCAAAAAATTTAAATCTATGAGTTGTCTTGCCTGTTCGTTGCTGCCTGAGTAGCTGTGAATCATGCCATGCAGATTTTTAAAATTTTTAATCGTTTGTATGATTTTTTCTGTGGCATTAACTGCGTGAACGACTACGGGTAAGTTTGTGTTGCAGGCTATTTCAAATTGCGCCTCTAGAAAATGCAACTGTGTTTTTTTATCAGCATGTTGTTTACGAAAATCCAGGCCGCATTCACCAACGGCTGCAGTTTTATTCGAGTTGATAAAATTAATCAGGGCATCAATGTCTTCATCTCGATGTATGTCTGCCCAGTATGGGTGCAGTCCATAACATGCGTGTAGATGTTTATTGCTGTCGCAGATGTTTTTTATGCGGCTCCAGTAAATACTCTGTGTGCCGGGAATAACGATGTCACAAATATTGTGTTCTGATGCACGCTGCAGTACTTGATCCCGGTCAGTATCGAAAGCCGGGAAATCAAGGTGACAATGTGAATCGATAAGTTTGCCGTCATACATGATTGAATAAAACTCAGACAAAAAGTGTTAGTACGCCAGTATAACCATAAACGCGATTATGATGAATCTCACCATTGGCGAAGAAACCTGTTAGCGGAAAGTCACCTAATACATTATGAATCATTTTTATTTCTTCTGAGTTTTCGCCAAACTGCTCTCTGCCACGCCCCAGGCATGAGATATAGATGCCGCCTTTGGGTGCGCCGGTAAGGCGTTTTTTGATGTTTTGTAACATGTGCTGCATATCCTCGTTAGCTGAATTTCCATCTCGTCGGCAAAATAGTAAGTCCTGTCCTTCGGAAACAAGGTCATTGATGGCGAATATTTTTTTATTTTCATCGATGCCGATAAGTGTCCGCACCATGTAATCATTTTTGTCGCTGTCGGCTATGCATAAACCAGCAAATATATAGGCGGATGCTTTTTCTATATCACGTGATAGAACTTCACCTATATCATTATAAAAGACATCAAGTGCAGGTTTGTGATCGAGGCTGAAGACGACGTTTTTTTCTGCCTGTGTAACGCTATGTTTTTTTCCTACTGGTGTGCAGCCCTGTGTCAGGTTAGTTATTAACGGGACTTTGTCAGAAAAAATAACACCGGACAGGCTGTTAGAGCTTATCTGATTGGCAATCTGTAGTTGTTTGCTGCGTGAGGAGGTATAACCGCCGGCGATAAAGCAGTTTTTTATATCTTCCGCCATCGTTTTTATCAGGGTTTGAGCATCCTCGTGATAACCATCGGCATGTACAAAAGCAAAATAGCTTGCGCTGTTTTCGGGTACTCGAATATTTGTTAATAATTCATCACTGCTGGTAGCGGGTTCGAGAATACTAAATTGTGTTTCATCAAACTGGCAGAGCAGTATGCTGATGGCTGGCTGGTCGTAGATTTCTTTATCGTTGGCAATAATGCCTATGCCCAGCGAACCTAACCAGTTTGTGATGCCACTGGTTATCTGGCAGTGATGAAGTATGTCGGTTAAGTCGTCAGCGATCAGGTCTGATACATAGAGGAAGCCGAGGTTGGCTCCTGCCGGGCAATTTGCCAGCTGCTGTAAGCAGTCCTGCAATACGGCTTCAGTATTTTCGCCATAGCTGCTGACGTGAAAAAAAGTATCCAAATTTTCTCCGCTCGGGTAGTGCTGGTATTGAGTGTTACATACAGTGTACAGATTAATAAAAGATTTTGTATGGCCTTAGTTGCAGATAGGTTAGTTATCAGGCACAACCTCGCCGCCTTCCCTTGCTCTCTTCGGAATACCACCCATCCATGGTTCTTTGTGCTATACCGTCCATCCCTGGACATATGCGCACCACCCTCCCTGGCTCTTTGCGCTATACCGCCCATCCCTGGACATAAAAAAGCCAGCTGAAATATTCAGCTGGCTTGACGTATATCCATCTACATGATCTTAGACTACATGATCTTAAGGCAAGATAGATTTTTATCTATCTTGATGCTTCGATCATATTGTGAATAATCGGTGTCAAAATCAGTTCCATAGCAAAACCCATTTTTCCGCCGGGCACAACAATAGTGTTGCGACGTGACATAAATGAGTGCGGGATCATATCCAGCAGGTCAGGGAAATTGATGTCGAATTTGTCCGGATCAGTGAAGCGAATGACAATAAAGCTTTCATCCGGTGTAGGGATGTCACGTGCGATGAAAGGATTGGAGGTATCGACAGTAGCTATGCGCTGAAAGTTGATGTCAGTGCGAGAGAACTGTGGTGTGATGTATTTTACGTAATCGTGCATCCGGCGCAAAATTGTATCAACGATAACTTCTTCAGAATAACCGCGCTCAGCGTTGTCACGGTGAATTTTTTGAATCCATTCCAGGTTTACGCTGGGTACAACACCAACCAGTAAATCGACGTGTTTGGCGACATCTGACTTTTCCGTAACAACGCCGCCATGAAGGCCTTCGTAGAACATGATGTCTGATCCGGCTGGAATATCCTCCCATGGAGTGAACTGGCCGGGTGTAAGATCTTCGTATGCGGCCGCTTCTTCATCACTGTGCAGGTATAACCGTTTTTGGCCGCTACCGGTGGCGCCATAAGATTTGAACAGTTCTTCAAGTTTATCGAACAGGTTGGCTTCTTCGCCAAAATGACTGAAATGCGTATTGCCTGTGGACTCGGCCTCTGTCATGGCTGCTTTCATAGCCCTACGATCATAGCGGTGAAAACTGTCACCTTCGATGATGATGGGGTTGATTTTTTCGCGGGTAAAAATTTGCTCAAAGGCATGTTTTACCGTGGAAGTGCCTGCGCCAGAGGAACCTGTGACGACAACAATAGGGTGTTTCTGAGACATGTTTAATTCTCCAAATGACTAAAATTCTGTGTTGCAGGCAGTTGATGAGGATGAGGCAGCGACTGCGCTGAAAAAAGTTGTTTATTGTATCCTTTTTCGAGCAATTATTAAAATATGTCGGTCATTTAATTCAGTTATTAGTTTAAATAGTGATTGTGTCTGTTGAATCAGCACGAAATGGAGTTTGCTGGAAGGCGGTTTCTGCGGGGAGCTAAGTTAAACACCATAAATCAAGGATTTATGGTGTTGTCTTTTTATAGATCAAATCCCATACGCCATGCCCTAGTCGGATGCCACGGCGTTCAAACTTGGTCTCGCATCGCGCGCCCTGGTTTTCTGAAAAATTACCCAGACCGGCGGTATTTTCGAAGCCTTCAGCATTGTCCATCTGTTCGAGCATCTGTTCGGCGTAGGGTTGCCAGTCAGTGGCCATATGAAACAAGCCGCCGGTTTTTAACTTCTGCTGAGCCAGCTGAATAAAGTCGGGATTGATAATACGGCGTTTATTGTGGCGTTTCTTATGCCACGGGTCTGGAAAAAACAGTTGTAGCTGTTCTATCGAGTTGTCAGGTATCTGTTGGCCAAGTACTTCAACGGCATCATGGCGGATAACTTTTATGTTGCGTACGTCCTGAGTATTGGCGTTGTGGATCAAATGGCCGACACCTGGACCATGGACTTCGATCCCGATGAAATTATAGTGTGGCTGTTTTATGGCCTGTTGCAGCAGCGATTCACCATTGCCGAAACCAATCTCTACGATAATGGCATTTTCGTTATTAAACAGGCTTTTAAAATTCAAAAACGATTCGGAAAAATCAATGCCATAGTGCTGCCAGTGATTATCCAGGGCATTTTCCTGTGCCGTGGTGAGGCGGCCCTGACGCAAAACAAAACTCCTGATCCTGCGGTGTTCACCCTGATCTTTACCTGCCTGAGTGCTTTTAGGCCGGCTGTTTTTTTCTGGGCGATCTTTTAAATTATCTGTGGGCACGGTACGGTAGATACGATGTCGTTATAAACGTTTGCTAAAGGTTGTTATTCAAAAAGCTAGTTATGAAAAAAGTATGGTTAAAAGAAGGTGCCTTCGATGGGTGATGATGCTGAGGCAAAACGCTTTTTAGGCATGCGGCCGGCAAGATAGGCCTCGCGGCCACCTTCGATGGCCTTTTTCATGGCGGAGGCCATTAAGATCGGTTTTTGCGCTGCGGCGATTGCGGTATTCATCAATATACCGTCACATCCAAGTTCCATGGCAATGGCTGCATCCGACGCGGTACCTACACCGGCATCAACCAGAATGGGTACTTCGGCATTTTCGATGATGGTCAGGATATTGTAAGGGTTACGAATGCCCAGGCCTGATCCGATTGGTGCTGCCAACGGCATCACTGCTACGCAGCCGATTTTTTCCAGTTCTTTGGCAATCAGCGGATCATCATTGGTGTAAACCATCACGTCAAAACCGTCGTCAACCAGTATCTGCGCTGCTTTTAATGTTTGGATGGCATCAGGAAACAGCGTTTTTTCATCGCCAAGTACTTCCAGTTTGACCAGTTTATGGCCGCCAAGTAGTTCACGGGCAAGCTTGCAGGTTCTTACTGCATCTTCAACGGTATAACAGCCGGCGGTATTAGGTAGCAGGGTATATTTTTCCAGTGGCAAAGCATCCAGCAGATTAGGTTCGCCAGGATTTTGGCCGATATTAGTACGGCGTATCGCTATAGTTATGATTTCAGCGCCACTCGCTTCCAACGCCAGTCGTGTCTCTTCGTTGTCTTTATATTTCCCGGTACCAACGAGTAAGCGGGAGGTATATGTTTTGCCGGCGATGATAAGTGGGGTATCTAAATTAGTGTTAGCCATTGTTATTTAAAGTTGAATCTCGTTATTGAAGAGTGAATATTCACTGTGTTTATTAATAAACCGTATTCTACGCGATTTTGTTGACGCTGCATGTTGCATTGGTTGGCCGCCACACATTTATTGCTCTGATTTATCGGCTACCACCACCAATTGCCTGCACGATTTCAACCTTGTCGAGCTCGTTAAGGATAAAGTTCTCAAAGTTGCTGCGTGCAATAATTTCCTGGTTTACTTCGACTGCAAGGCGTTTCTCGCTTAAATCGAGGTGCTCTAGTAGCTGTTTAATACTGATATTGCTGTCAAATTGCGTGTTATTTCCATTTAAAGTGATAGTGATCATGTTTATCCTGAAAATCGTTACCTCCAGGACGTCGTATGGGTACGTATTGTTTAGGAGTGACGTGTGTTGGATGGAGTTCTAATGTGCGTAAGTCGCTCACTCTGTTTGAATGTTGTCATTTACAGGTCACGCTGGAGCCATTATCGCCGGAGGCAAGGGAGGAGCTGCCGACAAGTTTGCTGCTCTCGAGGATGCTGGTGTTCACGTTTCCAGATCGCCTGCCAGGCTGGGAGCCACCATGC
>CAWBXM010000126.1:0-12271 GCA_963792545.1 uncultured Gammaproteobacteria bacterium
TTGACACACTAACGTTACACAGCGGGACCTGCCGTGTTGCATCCTATCTAATTCAGGAGATGTCAGAAGATAAAAAAGAATTCGAACTGGATATGGCAAAAAATATTATTGCAGCCAGGTTATCGATAAAACCCGAGACATTTTCTCGCATCGTTAAAAGCCTTACTAACCAGGGCATCCTCAGCATAAATGGCAACAGTGTTGTGATTCATGACTTTGAAGCATTAAAAGAACATAGCCTTGCATAAGACCAGTCTTTTTCTTTTAACCATAACACTGCTACTTTCCAGCACATCTATCTGTGCAGAATCATTTTCGAGCTATGCCTTCGTCAATGACGACGGCACACTGCGCATCAACAAAAAAACTATTCATCTTTATGGCATTCACATCCCTAAGACCAGTCAAAATTGCCGCACCAGTCAACACCCAGCTGTATGCGGAGAACGTGCAGCATTGGCGCTGGAGTTCAAAATAAATAGTTTTGTACGGTGTGAAGTTATAAGTAAAAACCCGAACGGCAGCATAACCGGCCAGTGTTTTAGCAATTATTCTAATTTTGAAGAAGGCGATGATTTAAGTGCCTACCTGCTAGAACGTGGTTGGGCCGTTGCCTTGCCTGATGCGCCGATCGAATACATCACCTTAGAAAAAATTGCTCGATCACGTGGTATGGGTGTTTGGGGAATAGCTATCGACAGGCCAGGAGCTTATCCATTCAGGTAAAGCGATAAACCACTTAAGGGCGCCTCTATCAATTGCTTGTGCCCTTTAATGTATCATTTTTTTCTGGCGTTTATTGGCAACACCGATACGTCTCACTTTATCTTTTTTATTAATGATCGAATCGAAGCTGGCTTTTTCAGAGGTACGCTGATAATCCGCCTGCATCGCTTTATGTAATTGCCCGAGGTCGATAAGATCATTCACCTGCCCTGCTTCATACAGCAAAACGAATAAACGTTGTAATGAAATCTTCCACGTACTACCAACGGCTTTATATAACTGATCACTCAAACTCATAAAACAATCGAACGGTGTATCACCTAATAGAAGGGGCAATGTATCTCTAAACCGTCCTGAATTCGCGATCATATCCCAGTAACGCGCAAAACGGTTAACCCTTTGCATGGTGAAGAAATCGATATCGCGCGTTGATAATATATTGTAGGGTGACTCAGGATTGTAACGTAAGTTATAGTTTTCGTTATGACGGTTTAATGGAACACCCCGTAAGCGCTTCAATATCCCAAGCTGGATCTCATGGGGCTGCAGCCAGACTAACTGATCAAAACTTCTCGCAAAGTTTTCCAACGTGTCTGAAGGTAACCCAAAAATAAGATCAGCATGAATATAGGCATTAGTATGTTGCTTCAACCAGCCCAGGTTGTTACACGTTTTTTCATTGTCCTGTTTCCTGCTGATCAAGGCCTGAATTTCAGGATCAAACGTTTGCACGCCGATTTCGAATTGCAATGTATGCGCTGGAAACTTTGCTATCACCAGCTTTAATTTTTCAGGCAGATTATCCGGCACAACTTCAAAATGTAGATATAGATCATCGCTCATGCGTTCAAGAAAAAATTCAAGAATCTGAACACTGCTGCTGACTTTTAAATTGAAAGTACGGTCGATAAATTTAAAATTACGGGCACCGCGCTTATAGAGCGAGTCCATCTCATCAAGAAACACGCCCAACTCGAACGGCTTTGATGTTTTATCCAGTGACGAGAGGCAAAATTCGCATTTAAACGGACAACCGCGTGAGGCTTCAACATACATCAAGCGATTTTTGATATCTTCATCATTGTAGTATTGGTAGGGTAGCTGTAACTGATCGAGTGGTAACTCCACGCTTTGAATCAAGCGTTCGACAGGTTTACTGCCGGCAAGGATCAACTGACACAGTTCGCGGAAACTTTTTTCTGCAGCACCCATGACCACATAGTCGGCGATATCTGCAACTGCCGGGCTATCGGGTAGATAACTGACTTCGGGACCACCAAGAATGATGATGGTTTCAGGTGATACCTGTTTTATGATCTCGATGGTTTTTGTAACCTCAGAAACATTCCAGATATAAACACCAAAACCAATGATTTCAGGCTCTTTCTTTAGCAGCTGTTCAGCGATATCGATGGGACGTTGTTGAATAGTGAATTCGACAATTTCCGCAGACGTTTGCAGTTCACCGAGATTAGCGTACAGATAGCGCAGGCCAAAGGCTGAGTGCATGTAACGCGCGTTCAGTGTAGTTAATACAATCTGGTTTGTTATTGTAGCTGCCATAGCTGCCTATTATAACAGGCACCATCGCGGAATCCCTTCCGCTCCTACAAGGTATGTGTATCACGTAGGAGCGGAAGGGATTCCGCGATTTTTTGCAAGAATGATTGCGGCAGGATCAGATTAAACGATAAATTTACCCGTCTCACGCAATTGATTCTCCATCAACTCGATTTCGCGCGCTCCGGAATAATAGGTATTTTCATCCACCGTATAATCAAGGCTCATATTCCGGTTATCATAATCCACTTTATTCAGGATGCTTTTAATGGCATTAAGATGTGCCATATCCTTCTCATTGCTACGGATTATTGTCCACGGAGCGATGTGACTGTGCGTACGCTTTAGCATCTGATACTTCATCTCGGTGAACTCATCCCATTTCTCCTGCATCTGCACGTCGATCTCAGACAACTTCCACATCTTCAACACGTTAGTTTCTCTCTCGCTGAACCGTTGGGACTGGACATTTTTTGAAACAGAGAAATATATCTTGTGGAACAGGATGCCGTGAGCGACCAGATCCTCTTCAAATGAAGTCACTGTTTTCATGAAGGTGGTGTACTGCTCTTTTGTGCAAAAATTAAATATTGGCTCGACCATGGCACGGTTATACCAGCTTCGGTCAAACAGGACGATTTCACCACCACGAGGAAATTGTTCTACGTATCGCTGAAAATACCACTGGCTGAGCTGCACGTTTGAAGGTTTGCCTAAGGCCACCACACGATAGTGCTTTTCATTCATATAACGCGTGATACGGCGGATACTGCCACCCTTGCCCGCTGCATCACGACCCTCGATCAGGACAATCATCTTTTGTTGATTTTTTTCCAGATGCTCCTGTAATTTAATCAACTCTGCCTGATACGGCCTTAGTGCCAGACCTGATTCATAGCGTGAATAACGTTGGTAAATCAGCTGCTTAAACTCATCACCGCCTTTCTCAAACTCAGTCAAAAAATCTTGATATTCCATCTTACCCTTCTTATTGGTTGACCCACATCATGTGATATTACAACGATTATGAGAAGTTTTTCCTGATGCAGGACAAATTCAGCACTATTCGTGGATATTAATGCCCATTTTAATTGCTTTCAACGGCCGAAAACAGGAAAATACGCGGCTGAATTTTAGCGCATGCAGCACGGTGAATACCAGACTGACATGCTACACTTTTATTACATTTTCGAGGAAATCCCATGAAATTAATTCTTTTAGGCGCACCGGGTGCAGGTAAAGGTACAGTTGCAAAATTACTGACTAAGATGGACGGTTCTGTTCAAATATCTACTGGTGACATCTTACGTAGTGCTGTTGCCGCTGGCACAGAGCTAGGGAAAAAAGCAGAAGCTGCGATGAAAGCTGGTGACCTTGTTTCTGATGATTTAATCATGGGCATCATGGGCGAGCGCCTTAAAGAAGACGATTGTAAAGCCGGTTACCTGTTAGACGGTTTTCCACGTACCATTCCACAAGCTGAAGCTTTAAAAGTTCTTCTTGCCGATATGGGCGAAACTCTAGATTGCGCTGTTGAAATCGATGTTGCTCGTGACGTCATTCTTGATCGTTTAACCACACGTCGCACATGCACTGGTTGCGGTGAAATCTACAACGTTAAATCAAACCCTCCGAAAGTTGAAGGCGTATGTGACAAATGTGGTGAGCCAGTGGTACAACGTGACGACGAGACCGAAGAAGCTATCAGCAACCGTTTAAATGTTTATAACGACCAGACAGCACCACTTGTTGGCTTCTACAAAAATGAAGGTCTGTTGCTTTCTGTAAATGCAACATCTTCTGATGCTGTAATCAATGCCATCAAAGAAAAGCTGGGCAAATAAGTCAGCCTGATAAATTTTCTTTAAGTTAAAAAAAAAGCCCGGACGTTCTCACATCCGGGCTTTTTTATTGCTCACATGAAACAGTAGCACCGTAACTTCTAGAGCGAATATCAATCGACCTTAACGATTACACCGCTGGTCAGTAAAATATAATCGACGGCTGCTCGGATCTCTTTTTCACTACAGTTTCTGCAACCACCCTTTGGCGGCATCAGGTCCTGATTAAAACCCTCGATTACATGTTGCACCAGCACCTCTTTACCTTTTTCATGTAAACGCCTACTCCATTCCACATCATCATCGGGTAAAGGCGCACCTTGTGTCGTTCTATCATGACAGGTCGCACAACTGTAGTTATAAACCACCTCACCGCTGCGTGTCTTTCCATTATAAGGTTCAACAGGTTTATATCGCTCGTCGATATACCCCCGAGTACCTTCCTGTGTTTTGTTGATAGCATAAGCATTGAATGCCAGCATTGCCAAAAGTGGCAATAAAAAAAAGCGACTATTTTTTTTTGATGATATGTTCATGTCAGATCCTCAGTAATTCCTGTTCACTCACACCATGGAGTTTCAGAGTCAACAGAACTGGAACGTGCCAGCCCTTCTTTTATAAGCGCCTGGGCCAGGCTGCCTTTTTCGGTAGAAACATTTGCTGTCCCATATTCATCTGCACTGGTTTCCATACGTAAATTATTTATACTTATATTTTTTGCTGAACTTACAAAATCCACGGTGAATAACAGGGCTTTTTGTGCCAGTTCAAGCTCACAAGCACTGGGTTCCATCCTATAACCTGGTAGCGTCAGATCAGGCAGTGTGACACTTATCGTTGTTCCAAAACCAGGCCAGGTCTCAAAATTTACCGTTAATATATTGGCTGCATCTACACTGATCAACCTTACCTGGTGTTTTCCCGGGTACGGCTCAAAATCAGCGACACTGTTAAAAGAGATACATAAGGTAATAATAGCGATAAATGTTGCACCGACTTTGATGAATGTTTTCTTATCAGACATAACAATGTCTCCTCATAGTTTATGTTGGTTATTTTTTAGATACTGCTGCAGCCTTTTTTTCTTCACGTACTTTATCGATAAGAAAATCGACCACTTTGAGCATCTCATCATGGTCACGAACAAAATATGTTGCAGTGTAATATTTGCCGTTTACGATAATTGCGGGTACTCCACGTATTCCGTATCCAACTGTTTTTACCCGTGCCTCACTGGCTTTTTCCATGATCTCCTTAGATTGGTAAAGCTCAAGAAAAAGATTGCTATCAACACCTTGCTCCGTGAAAAAAGTCATCAGGCTATATTCGTTGTAATATTGTTTTCCGTCTTTATGGATAGAATCAAATATTTTTTTTCTTACACTGTCTGCGATACCTAATTCTTCAGCAATATAAAAAGCTTTTGCCTGTTCTGCCCAGGTAGGCCCAATAATGGCTGGCACACGCACGAAATCAACGTCATCGGCTTTGGTTTTCAACCACTGCTCGATACTCGGCTCCAGTTTGTAACAGTGCGGACAGGCATAAAAAAACATTTCGACAACTTCGATATGGTTGTTATCACTCTGTGTTGGCTGCTCTGGATTTATCTGACCGTAATGCAGGTTCTGATGAAATTTTTCAGTATCGTTGATGGTATCGTCAGCAACTGTAGCCTGCACTTTTTCAACTAACGTTTTGTCTGTCACTGAAGGTGATTGCTGATCTGAACAGGCTACCGTTAAACTCAAAAACAGAGCAATTAGAATAAAATAAATATTTTTACACATACATTTACTACCTTTATTAATTATTTGTAAGATGACGGCGATACCATAAAAAGTACATTACCGGAATTAACAACATGGAAACCAGTGGCGCAGTAATCATGCCGCCGATCATCGGTGCAGCGATGCGCTGCATAACTTCTGAACCCGCACCGCTACCTAACAGAATAGGCATTAAGCCAATAATGATAACGGCTGCTGTCATGGCTTTGGGTCTGACACGCATAACCGCTCCTTCTATAACAGCATCACGCAATTCTATTTCTGTCTTCGGCTGGTTTCGCTGAACCGCTTCACGCAGGTAAACAATCATCACGATACCGAATTCTGCTGCCACTCCGGCTAAAGCGATAAAACCGACAGCGACAGCGATGGATAAATGAAAACCTAATACCCATAACAACCAGATACCACCAGTCAATGCCAGCGGTACCGCCAACATAACCATCATGGACTCGCTCACCGTACGAAAGCTGAGATATAAGAGTATGCAGATAATAAACAGAGTAAACGGCACTATATACATCAGCCGCTGTTCTGCGCGTTGTAGATATTGATACTGCCCAGCCCAGTTTATGGTGTAACCGGCAGGCAGTTGAAGCTGTTGCTGCAGTTCGACTTTTGCACTTTCTACATAGTTTCCGATATCACTGCCTTCGATGGTGATATAGACCCAGCCGGTGAGACGGCCATTTTCACTCTTTATTAGCGGTGGCCCATCGACAACTTTTATCTCCGCCAGATCACGTAACTGTACCTGCGTATCTTCGGTTGCAACTATTGGTAATTCATTTAGCCTGGTGATCGAATTCCGCCAGTTTTGTGGATAACGTAGGTTGACTGCATATCGCTCGCGACCTTCGATTGTAGTGGTAATATCCATACCGCCGATTGCGATTTTTGCAGATTCTTCAACTTCCTGGATGCTCAGTCCGTAATGAGCAACTGCATCACGATCAAGAACAACATCGATATAACGTGCGCCAGTAGTACGATCAGACAACACTGTTTTAGTGCCGGGCAGTGAGTGCAAAACGGCTTCGATCTGTTTGCCCAGTTGCTCGATCGTCTCCAGATCGTCGCCGGATACCTTGATACCGAGCGGGGTATTGATGCCTGTCGATTGCATGTCGATCCGGGTGCGGATCGGCATCAGCCATGCGTTACTCAAACTGGGAATCTGCACTCTTTCATCAAGCTCCTGCCTGATTTTTTTCATGGTCATACCGTCGCGCCACTGCTCGCGAGGTTTTAACTGAACGACTGTCTCCAGCATGGTTAATGGCGCAGGATCCGTTGCGGTTTCTGCGCGTCCAACTTTACCAAAAACCATTTCGACTTCGGGTACGGTTTTTATCAAACGGTCGGTCTGCTGTAATAGCTCACGCGCTTTACCGATAGATATGCCCGGCAAGGTAGTAGGCATGTATAAAAAATCACCTTCATCCAGTTCCGGCATAAATTCACTGCCCAACTGAGTCAGAGGCCAGATAGCAGACATGACCAGGGCGGCTGACAGCACGATCATCTGCCAAGGAACATTTAATGCTTTATTGATCAGTGGCCGATAAAGTGAGATCAGCCAACGATTGACCGGGTTATCCTGTTCTTTACGAATATTACCTGTGATCAGATAACTCATTAACGCGGGCACCAGGGTAATAGAAAAACCAGCTGCAGCTGCCATGGCATAAGTTTTAGTAAATGCCAGTGGTATAAACAGGCGTGCTTCCTGCGCCTCCAGGGCAAATACCGGTAAGAAGCTCAAGGTGATAATCAACAATGAAAAGAACAGTGGCGGGCCGACTTCCATGGCGGCATTCTGGATCACAGTAATGCGATTCTGTCCGCTAAACTCAGTTCGTTCTGCGTGTTTATGAACATTTTCTATCATTACGATAGTGGCATCGACCATGGCACCGATAGCTATCGCTATACCCCCGAGTGACATGATGTTGGCATTGATGCCCTGCATACGCATAATAATGAAGGCGGTTAATATACCAATGGGCAGACTTAACAAGATCACCAACGATGAGCGAAAGTGCATCAGAAAAAGTGCACAGACCAATACCACCACCACAAACTCTTCCAGCAAACGGTGACTCAATGTTTTGATCGAACGTTTAATCAGATCGGAACGGTCATAAGTTTCGACCAGTTCGACACCCTCAGGCAGGCTGTTACGCAATTCTGCTATTTTTTCTTTTACAGCAGTGATGGTGGATAATGCATTTTCACCGGAGCGCATCACTATGATGCCGCCGACAACTTCACCCAGGCCATCAAGATCTGCTACACCACGGCGCATAGCCGGTCCGATCTGGATGGTCTTTACAATATCATCGAGCAATACAGATGATATCGATAAACGCTGGCGTGAAGTCTGTACGCTGGTCAGCCCGATATCTTTTACACCTTTAACATAACCTTTAAAGCGTACCATGTATTCTGCTTCGGCTATCTCCAGTGCCGAAGCACTGGTTTCTGCATTTGACTCCTTGATGGCTTTTTTTACATTCTGCAGTGTCAGGTAATAACCACGTAAGCGATCAGGATCGATCACCACCTGATACTGTTTGACCATACCGCCGACTGTTGCCACTTCTGAAACACCGGGTACGGTTTGTAATTCGTATTTTAAAAACCAGTCCTGCAGGGTGCGCAGTTCAGCCAGGTCATGTTTCCCCGTGGTATCTTTTAATGCATATTGGTAGATCCAGCCGACACCGCTAGCATCAGGACCCAGTTTTGGTTTTGCTCCTGCCGGCAATTGATCTGATACCTGGCTCAGATATTCGAGTACACGCGAGCGCGCCCAGTACAGATCGGTATCATCAGAAAATATGACGTAGATGTATGAATCACCAAAAAAAGAGTAACCCCTGACAGCAACCGCGCCGGGCACAGATAACATTGCTGTTGATAAAGGATAGGTGACCTGGTCTTCGATAACCTGAGGTGTTTGTCCCGGAAAGTTAGTACGGATAATAACCTGTACATCAGATAAATCCGGCAACGCATCAACAGCGATGGTGCGTACTGAATAGATGCCGACAGCAAAAATCAATGCCGCAATAAGCAATACCAGCAATCGATTTTTTATCGACCAGTAGATTATTCTGGCTATCACCGTTAGTGCTCCAGAGTTTTCCCGTCGGATGAATTAGCAGCAGGTAAAAGAGAGATATGCTGAGACTTTTTTTCAACGATGTTTAACAGGCTGCCATCATCATCTGGTTTTTTATCTGGGGACGGTGCATCCTCGTGCTGATGCAGCTCTGCTTTATACCCGGCATCCTGTTTAACACCGGGAGTATTCATGCGCCTTAAACCTGCCAGAAGATTACTTTCAGAATCGATAAGAAATTGACCGGAGGCAACAACTTTATTACCTTCTTCAAGACCGCTACGTATCACAGTCCAGCCATCGGATTCTTCGCCAGCGATAACTTCAACAGGCTGAAATTGATTATTGCCTAATGCCAGAACCACCCTGTCACCTTTGCCTGTTTTGATAACAGTATCTGTCGGTACCAGTAAAACATTTTTCTTAGAGTTGCCGCTGATGCTGACATGCGCAAACATACTTTGTGATAATTCAGGATTATCCGTGCGGAACTTCAACGCGACTTCAAGTGAGCGAGTGGTGTAACCCACTGGCGGTTCAACACGAACCACTCTGCCGGCGAATGAGACACCCGGTAAACCACGCACTGTCATGGTAGCCTCCTGCCCCTGCTCGACCCAGCTCCACTGGCGCTCGAATATCTCTGCGGTAACCTCGATGACCTGGTAGTTACCACCGACATTAAATACCGTGAAACCAGTATGCACTGCTTCGCCGACCTTTCCGCGACGCGTATAAACAAACCCCTCTTCAAAAGCATGCACTTCTACCGGTGTCGGTTCTTTTTTATTCTGTAATTCACCGATCTGCTCAGGCGTTAACCCCATCTTGCTAAGTTCAGGGATCATCGCCGTTGCTGTTGCTCGATCACCATCAAGAAAGGCGGTTTGATAAGTACTTTGCATCTCAACTAATTTTTCAGATGTAATGGTAAACAGTAGCTCACCCGGCTCGACCATATCACCCTGATATTTTTCAGCAATATATAAAAGCTCACCACGGATAGGTGGCGTAATAGTACGCCGCGCCATAGGGTCGACGCGCGTTATTTTACCGATGGTTTCAATATTTCTTTTTAATTCACCACGTTTAACGATAGCGGTACGCACTGCTAAGTTATGCGCGACGGACGCTGTAATTTCTACCGATGGATACTTGTCATCTATTTTATTTACTGAGGCCGCTTCTATTTTTTTCAGAACCAGATCCATGCCACAGATGGGGCAACTCTCCACTTTGTCTGACACGATATTCGGGTGCATCGGACAGACATAAGTAGCGCTATCAACCGTAGCTGTATGATCGGGGTGTTTGTTGTGTTCGTGTTCATCTGACACTGAATTTTCAGTGAGTTGCCCCAGATAGAACCCGGCGACACCACTAATGATAACCAACAAAATAATTTTTTTAAACATAACAACTACCGTACATATTCATACATAATTAAACTTTTAAAAAAGCTTTTCAATTAATCTCTTCGCAATACCTGAGCAATTCTACCCGTTTACCTTGCCATCGGCCTGCTATTTTCCACGTTGACAATTTCCTTTTGTAACCCAGTATTATCCGGTGTTATAAGCTCTATCTCATAGATATACGGCCAGTACTTGCCGGTTACAAAAAAATAGGGGGTACCCTGATGGTATGCTATGCCATTCAATATCGCAGACCACTGCGACCTTGAACTTTCAGGGTATAAACCGGTTAAATTAATCCACGCATTAATATTGCCGGTGGCCGGATCAATCTGTGCGATACAATCACTTGGCCATACATTCGCGTAAACAAAACCATTGGCATACTCCAGCTCATTAAGCCCCTGCACTGCAATACCACTTTCGTTAACCCTTATATCAGATAAGTGTTTAGCTGGAACACTCAGCCAATCATTGTCGAGATTATCTAACCACTTTAATATAGAGCTACCATCACTCATCAACAGTTGATCATCAATAGTGGTAACGCCCCAGCTTTCACCTTCATAGTTAAAGTCGCCTATTCGCTGTAGATTTTCGAGATCATAAACAAAAGCGCGTTCCGTCTTCCATGTAAGCTGAATCAGCATGTTATTAACGATGCTAACACCTTCACCAAAATGGAATATATCGAGTTTGTTATTATATCGAACCTCTCCGGTTTTAATATCCAGTTTTCGTATTTCAGAAGAACCTAATAGACCTGTACCTTCGTAAAGTTCGTCATCAATAAAAGCCAGGCCCTGGGTAAAAGCTGTGTCATCATGTGGGATACGGTTGATAACTCTATAGCTATATTGTTTTACGGCTTTATAAGCTGCTTTATCTTTCACATGCCCCTGTTTAACAGACGGTTCGATTACCGTCGGCACTAATTTATTAAACGCATTCTGTTGCTGCAGCTGGATTGTTTGAGCACTACATTGCTGAGAATCAGCAAGCGTTTGTTGCTGATCAGTTGCTGAATTTTCAGCGTGGGTTTCTGGCGAAATTAAAAATAAAAAAGAAAAAAGAAAAAAGAAAAAAAAGTTTGGTGAGTTTTTACATGTTAAAAGCTGCAACGACAGATCCAAACAAAACAGGTGTTTCATTTCAACACCTGCAGCTAATAAACCTGAAATGGAACCAGTTAACTTCATCAACAATACAACATATATAAAAATCCCCCTCCCGACGGGAGAGGGATAATATATCAAGACCTAGTGTAAAGAGTATATAGCTACATCATGATGTAACGGATCAAACTGATATATCTTCAAACGTAGACTTGGCTCAAAGTTATAAGTAATCTCAACTTTGTGCATACCCGGAGTACCATCAGCTGCAACAGGTGGAGCTATGATACCACCCCATGGTCCACCCGCATTTGGCCATGCATGGTTACGACCAAAGGTGAAGAAACAGCCTGAACCCATCTGTGGATCACCATTGACTGGGTCATCCAGGTTGCGTGGTGTAGGCTGCAAGAACTCTTCCACACCACCACGGTTGATTGGGAAGATATTTTCTTCACCAGCAACAATGTTAGCAGGATCTGAGTATGGCAGATCATGCGCTGGCGAACCGGCAGGAATTTCCGGATGTGGTCCGATTGCAGTTGTTGGATCCGTTGTCTGGAAATGATTTTCCCAGCCACGTGAGCCACCAAAGTCTACATTCATATAACCATGTGGAAAATGATCTCCATTTAACAGGGTTGTTTTATAAAGGTATGGGCGAATATTCCAGTCATGTGCACCACCATTGTTGATA
>CAWBXM010000127.1:0-12751 GCA_963792545.1 uncultured Gammaproteobacteria bacterium
GCCACGTATTGCTGCCTTTAACCGTATCAAACATGTGCCAGTGCCAGTTATCGGGTGATACATTGGACAGGGCAGCGTTCATGCCACCTTGTGCGGCCACTGTGTGCGACCGCGTAGGAAAAACTTTTGAGACCACAGCAACACTGGCATTGGCTTCAGCCAGTTGCAAGGATGCCCGCAGACCACCGCCACCGGCGCCGATAATCAATGCATCGAACTGGCGTCTTTCTATCGTTGGTGTTTTAGAAGATACTCCAGACGAAGCAGCAATAGTACTCATGATCAACCAACCACCGACAATAATAAAATTCTAAACATCCACAGGCCACAGCCCAGCAGAACACCAATTAACATCGCAAGAATAAAAATTCGCAGCATGATGTTATGCACATAATCCAGCACGACATCGCGCATACCTATCCAGGCATGAAATAACAGTGCGATAATAAAAATACCCACGACTGTGGTATTAAACGGGTTGTACAGCCAGTTTTTCCAGGGTTCATAAGCGATTAAATCGGCAGTGAAAAAGCTGGCAACCGCGTAAATAATAAACAGTATGATGTAAACCGCACTCACGCGCTGAATGACCCAGGGGCGTAGACCTTCTAAAACGTACAGGCTCATAAGCCGACCCCACAGACGATCACTAACAACGTTATGACCTCTGCCAGTAAGACCAGCCAGGCACCTGTTCTAGATTGGGATTTTTCAACACCGATTTCTGCATCGATCAGTAAAAAACGAATACCTGCAAAAAAATGATGCGCAATCGACCATAAAATCAAAATCTGGATGATCAGCATCAGCGGTTGATTGAGAATCTGCTGAACCCTGGCGAAGGACGCTTGCGATTCGATGGATAGATCGAGTAGATAAACAGCAAAGGGTAAGGAAAGAAACAGAAGTACACCGGTTATCCTATGAGCGAAGGAAATAATACCTTGTAAAGGCAGGCGGATTTTTAGTAAGTTTAAGTATACAGGACGATTATCAATCATCAGATACAATCATTAGCTATGAATACCATAGTTTTGAGTCCATGTTTTTAATATTGTTATTACAATAGATGTACGTTGACTTTAATGGTTCAACGATCACTTATCCATATAATTCTTATAGATAAGTATTTATAGCTAAACATGAGGCAAAAGACAATTGATGTCAAGATACAGCAAAGAGGTGAACGATATAAAAGATGGATGATACCGACAATCAGTGATACCTCGAAAGACCCCATTAAATCTATTCAGATTTAATGTAAAAATAGTCTAATATTCAGCTAACAGATTAGGTGTAAAAAATATGAATAATGACTGGAAAAGCTACCTGCTTGATAATGGCGCCAGGTTAGATGAACAAAACAGCTTCATTTTTGGTGACGAGGCAACAGACAACCTGAAAGCCCGGGACAACAACGTCATTTGTGACCTCTCACAATTTAGTCAGATTGTCGTTGCTGGAGATGATGCGACTAACTTTATGCAAGGCCAGTTCACCAATGATATCAAACGCGTGGATGAAGATCACAGCCAGCTCAGTGCGTTCTGCAATAACAAAGGCCGAATGATTGCAAACTTTCGATTGTTTAAATACCAGCAGAATTATTTTTTCAGCGTAAAGTCTGATCTGGTGGAAAAAAGTATCAGCCATCTGCAAGACTACGTCCTACGTGCCCAGGTTGCTATACAGGACGTCAGTGAGCAATTGATCCATCTCGGTGTCAGCGGTGAAAATGCAACAGAGCTATTATCATCTTTTATTGAAAACATCAGCCAGGAAGTTGATAGTGTTTCACATAATGACGATTACATTTTTATTCGAGTAGCAGGTAGCAAACCACGATATGAAGTATTCTGCTCAGCAGAGCACGCGAAAACATTATGGAAAAAAGTTAGTGAACAGGCTGAGACGGTAAATTCAACGAGCTGGGATTTCCTTAACATACAAGCCGGTCTTCCCTTTATCGATGCCAGCAGCAGTGAAGAATTTGTGCCCCAGATGGCAAACATGGAATTGATCAATGGCGTCAGCTTTACCAAAGGCTGTTTTACCGGACAGGAAATCGTTGCTCGCATGCACTACCTGGGCAAGCTCAAAAAGCGTTGTTATAAAGTGCACATTGACACAGAAACTCGTCCTGAAAATGGCGATAAGTTGTTTGCTGAAAATGCCCGGGCTGGACAAAATACCGGCGCTATAATTCAGGTGGAAAATAATCCAGTATCTGGTTATGACGCATTGGCGGTAATACAGATTGCCGATACCGGCTCAAAATTATTTTTACATGATGCAGATGGGCCGGCAGTTACTGTTAAAGAATTGCCGTATAGTTTCGAACCTGAACAGGTTTAAAATCCATGACTCAGAACAGTATTTTTTTAGTCATCATTAATTCTGAATTGATGCGAATGAAATCTAAGAGAAATCGCGCTTTGCAAAGCGCTCCTACAGTACCTATATGCTTGTAGGAGCGGAATTTATTCCGCGATCAACGGTTAAAGTATGAATATCGTCCTGAGAAAAAACCATTAATTACTAGTGGCTAATTTTCCTGACAAGGTTGCTAAATTTTATCGAATGCCTACTAACTGAATTTCAATATTTTGCTATTCTGCGGCTTCAACTTCAGGTCGCATATGCGGGAACAGGATAACATCGCGAATCGATGGCGAGTTAGTAAGCAACATGACTAATCGATCAATACCGATACCTTCACCAGCAGTCGGTGGTAAACCAAATTCCAGTGCACGGATATAGTCAGCATCATAATGCATGGCTTCATCGTCACCAGCATCTTTTTCTGCCACCTGATGCCTAAATCGTTCTGCCTGATCTTCCGCATCATTTAACTCAGAGAAACCATTAGCCATCTCACGTCCACCGATAAAAAACTCAAAGCGGTCAGTAACAAACGGATCCTCATCACTGCGTCTTGCCAATGGTGATACCTCAGTCGGATATTTAGTGATAAAGGTCGGATCCATCAATCGATGCTCCACGGTTACTTCAAATATTTCTATCTGGACTTTACCCAGACCATAACTGTCCTTTATTTTAATGCCAAGGCTTTTAGCTAGCGCACGCGCACTATCAAGATCTGATAAATCTTCTGCCCTAATCTCAGGGTTAAAATCCAGGATGGAGTCAAACACACTCAATCGGGCAAAAGGACTGCCGAAGTCATAAGTGCGGCCTTCACTGGTAACATCCGTACTGCCCAGAAGGTTCGTTGCGATCTGTCGTAAAAGATCTTCTGTGAGATCCATCAGATCATTATAATCAGCATAGGCCTGATAAAATTCAATCATGGTGAATTCGGGATTATGCCGAGTCGATACACCCTCGTTTCTGAAGCTACGGTTAATTTCATAAACACGTTCTACACCGCCGACGACCAGACGTTTCAAATATAACTCTGGCGCGATACGCAGATACATCGGAAGATTAAGCGCATTATGAAATGTTTCAAAAGGTCGCGCTGTAGCGCCACCTGGTATGATCTGCATCATCGGGGTTTCGACTTCGACAAATCCACGGGTATCAAAATAGTCACGGATAAACTTGATGATCTGTGAGCGCAGGTAAAAATTTTGTTTTACCTCCGGATTCATTATCAGGTCAACATATCTCTGGCGATAGCGAATTTCGGTATCAGATAGACCGTGAAATTTATCAGGTAACGGGCGCAATGATTTTGTTAATAATTGTACATCATCGACTTTGACTGATAGCTCATCTGTTTTAGTCTTAAATAAAACACCGCTAGCACCGACAATGTCGCCGACATCCCACTTCTTAAAATCTTCGTTATAAACACCCTCAGGCAAACTGTCACGTTGTAGAAATAACTGGATACGACCAGACATATCCTGCAACTGTGAGAAGCTGGCCTTGCCCATAATGCGCTTGGCCATCATACGCCCGGCAATCGCAACACGAATATTTAATGCTTCCAGCTCATCTTTTGTTTTGTCCTGGTAATGCTCGAGCAGATCACCGGCTAATGCATCACGTCGAAATGAGTTAGGAAATGCAGTACCGCCACTCTCCTCTGCGCTGACACGAAGTGCGGCTAATTTTTCACGGCGCTGCGAAATTAATTTATTTTCATCTTCAGCAGTTACTGTTTCTTCGGGTATATTGTCGATAGTCATAAATTTTATGTTAGTTATGTATGTTCTTAAAATAATTAGTCGTTGTCTCTTCGTCAAAGACCCTGTTTTAAACTTGCCTCGATAAACTGATCGAGGTCACCGTCAAGCACGGCCTGAGTATTTCCAGTTTCCACATTGGTTCTTAAATCTTTGATGCGTGACTGATCCAGAACATAAGAGCGAATCTGGCTGCCCCAGCCTATGTCAGATTTAGTGTCTTCTAATGCCTGTTGATCAGCATTACGAAGCTGCACTTCACGTTCATACAACTTAGCTTTTAATTGCTTCATCGCAGCAGCTTTATTTTGATGCTGTGAACGGCCACTTTGACACTGCACCACAACATTGGTCGGTAAATGCGTGATTCGTACGGCTGATTCAGTTTTGTTAACGTGCTGTCCACCTGCGCCACTGGCACGGTAAACATCAATCCGTAGATCTGCCGGGTTAATGTCTATTTCTATGTCATCATCAACTTCTGGTGAAACAAAGACTGCCGCAAATGACGTGTGCCTTCTATTACCCGAGTCAAAGGGTGATTTACGGACCAGGCGATGCACACCGGTTTCAGTGCGCAACCGACCAAAAACATATTCACCCGAGATATGGATCGTCGCGCTTTTTATACCTGCCACATCACCGGCTGAAGCTTCCATCAGTTCGGTCTTAAAACCATGTGACTCACCCCAGCGCAAATACATACGCAGTAGCATCTCCGCCCAATCCTGCGCTTCTGTTCCGCCAGAACCTGATTGAATATCAACGAAGGCATTGTTAGCGTCCATCTCACCTGAAAACATGCGGCGAAATTCCAGCCCGGCAACATCCTTTTCCAGTTCTTTCAAATCGTTGATTATACTATTGATGCTGTCTTCATCACCCTCTTCAACAGACATTTCCAGTAATTCTTCTGCATCGTTTAAACCATCATCGAGGTCTTCAATGGTGACTACGATCTTTTCCAGCCGTGATCGTTCCTGTCCCAGCTTTTGCGCCTTTTCTGGATCATCCCAGACACCGGGCTGTTCGAGCTCACGATTAACTTCTTCTAATTCTTCCTTACGTTGGACGAAGTCAAAGATACCCCCTAAGTGAATCGGTACGTTGACGCAGGTCACTGATCTGATTGGTTATCGGGTTAATCTCTATCATTAAAATTCACAGCTTGTGGCTAATTATGGGGAACCGGAATGATACCGGAAAACGGCACTGGATTCATTGAAAAGTTTGCATTCAGACTCTGGCTGAATCGCGGAGCAAGATAGCTGCGACAGTAGCTATCTTGCTTATAGGCTCTGACCAGTAAATATAAATTTTTCTATCACGATGTGTTTTAGTGTTACAGCGTAAATGGCTTTGGCTTTTTAGCCACGTCATTACGTAAATATACCGGAATTGCCTCAGCGGCTAGCACGGTATTACCCGCTTCAAATTCGATAGCCGCAAGTTTAACCATAGCTTCGGCGCTAGGAAAACATTCTGGCAGAATAGTTGACGGTTGGCCGTTGGCAGCCAACAGTAATCTGTCTTTATAACTTGCCCAACCTGTACCTGCACCGACCCATAGCTGACCTGATTGGGTAGCATCTGACTGCACTGGCATCTCTGGCAGTTTCACGTTATCCGGTGAAATCACAGATTCTACACCAAGCAGGCACCAACGTTGATCTTTCAAGGTATAGGCAGCCCAGTACACTTCATCCATGCGCGCATCGATAGCCGCTAAAACATGGATATTTCCTGTTTCCTGATAAACACGTTGCGCCATGGTTTTCAGGGTAGAGACAGGAATAACGGGAAGATCATGGGCAAAAGCAATTCCCTGCACAACCCCCGCGGCAATCCTCAAGCCCATAAAAGAGCCGGGGCCGCGACCAAAGGCAATAGCATCCAGAGCATTGACAGATATCGCAGCCTGTTTAAGCAGGTCATCAACCATCTGTAAAATTAAACGGCTGTGCTGACGTGGGGCGAGTTGATACTGCGTGGTGATACCGCTGTTTATCGCTTCGCCATCGATGTATAAAGCCGCCGAGCAGGCTTCAGTTGCAGTATCGATGGCTAAAATCTTCATACTGCTTCAGCAATAGCAGTGGTTGGCGCTGTGTCTGGAATTTCACTAAAAAAACGTTCGACATCTTTGACATCCGAGGTCACTGGCATTTTAGGCAGACTATTTAAAAAGATGCGGCCATAAGATTTTTGTTTTAAACGCGGGTCACCAATCATGATCACACCAAAATCATTAACGTCACGGATTAAACGGCCAACACCCTGTTTCAGCGCAATGACCGCTTGCGGCACCTGAAACTCCATAAATGCATGCCCTCCATTGCGTTTTATGGCATCGATACGTGCTTGCATAACAGGGTCACCCGGTGACGCAAAAGGCAGTTTATCGATAATCACACAACTCAGACTTTCACCACGGACATCAACGCCTTCCCAGAAACTTGAAGTTCCCAACAAAACGGCATTATCAGTATCACGAAATTTTTCCAGTAATTGATGTTTGGGTAGATCACCCTGCACCAGTAACTCATACGGCAGGCGCTGCTTTAGGAAATCACGTGCCTGGTTCATCGCGTAATAACTGGTAAACAACACAAAAGCCCTGCCCTCACTTGCGGTTAACACGGGTAAAGCGGCCTGCATTAATTCTTTTGTATAAGCAGGCTCTGAGGGTTGCGGTAAATTTTCGGGCAGATATAACAGGCTCTGCTTCTGGTAGTTAAAGGGGCTGTCCCAAACGCCGCTTTTATAATTTTCCAGGCCAATGTTTTTTGCAAAATGATCGAATTGTTTGTTTACCTGCAAAGTTGCTGAAGTAAATAACCAGGCGCTTGAAAAGTTATCCGTATGTTTCTGAAAAATCGAAGCTACATCTATCGGTGTAGCATGCAGCATAAAGCTTCGGGTATAAGTCTCGAACCATAAGACCGACTGCTCGCCACTTTCCATGTTTTCTTCTGCTGCCGGATCACTTTGAAACTGTTTAAGTCGAAGCATGGTACTTTGTGCACGCTCATGACATTGTTCAAGACCACGACTACGTTCGGCGGCAACTTGCAAAGCCAGGTTCAAGTCGTTCAATGCCGACAGTAAATCCGCTAAGGACTGCTTTACTGCCGGCTTGTTACGCACGTTTATCCAGCTTTCACGTAAGCCAGTATCACCCAGTGACATCCTGAAATCACGCGTTGCCTTTTCCACCTGTTCAGCATAATCACGCAATTCTGCCATATCCGAGGCGTCATTAACCTGTTCCGCAATCGTATCCCGCGCAAGAGAAATCAGTTGACGAGTACTTACAGCATTGCCAAAAAAGCGAGCGGCAACATCATATAGCTGGTGTGCTTCATCGATAATAAAAGCTTCCGCTTCAGGTAATAGTTCAGCAAAACCTTCATTCTTCAAGGTCATATCAGCCAGTAGAAGGTGGTGATTAATGACCACTACATCGGCAGCCTGTGCTTTTTTTCTCGCATTAACGACAAAGCAGCTTTCCCATTTATCACAGTCACTACCCAAACAATTATCGGCCGTTGATGTCACCATCGGCCAGATATAAGAATCTTCGGAGACCGATGTTAATTCAGAGATATCACCCGACTTTGTTAATTTTGACCATTCATCGATCTCGCCAAGGCCGGCGCTGGTTTCTCGATTAATAAATCCAAGATGTGGCGCCATAATCAAACGATGCAAACAGAGGTAGTTGCTACGTCCTTTTAATAATGCCGGCGTGGAGTGTATAGATAAGGCTTTTATTACACGCGGCAGATCAGTGTGAAATAACTGATCCTGAAGATGGCGGGTACCAGTAGAGATTATGATCTTTTTGCCAGACAACAGTGCCGGTACGAGGTAGGCAAAAGTCTTACCAATACCCGTGCCTGCTTCAGCGGCAAGTACATCCCCTGATGAGATTGCGTCGTCAATCGCATCACATAGTATCAGTTGATTATCTCTAACCTGATAGCCAGGAATGTGTTCACAGAATGGGCCCTTCTGGCCCAGGTATTCAGACGCGCGTTGCATAGACTTTATTGCTGGTAGCTAAAATGATCTTAAGGATTCAATCTTCTGATTTGCACGATAATAAGTTTCCTCATCATGCAGCGTTTTACTTGCTGTGCGGATAAACGACCAGTTAAGCAATTCTAACTCTGGATTTGAAAAAGCAAAGCTGTTGCTGCGTTTTGCCATCTGCACTGACCGTTGTGGTGAATTCATCTGTAACGCAAGCCAGGATAAACGACTCCAGGCCGGCGCATATTCTGGCTTGATACGTAACGCCCGTTCCAGTTTATCTGTTGCCACATTGTAATCACCATTTTCGATCAATTGATCGGCTTCGTCGAGCAAAATTTTAATCGCATCAAATTCCCCAGAAGTATCAGGTCGCCATGCCGGGTATTTATAGCTACCTGATGCACCTTGAATAGTTTCGTCTATCGGTCGCTCATCACCACGCCTATCGGTCGATGCGCAGGAAGCCAATAAAGCAGTCAGTAGCAAACAGCTTAACAGCCGATATAAGTGCGTCATAATCAATTAAATAAGTTCAAAAACCAGTTCGACTCAGAACCACCCTCGCAGTCACTAAACTGCTGAGGCTGGCTACCTTCGATGAAAAGTAATTCTACCGTATTTTCACATGTTTTCTTGGTCAGAAGACCATTATTTCCATCCACCCGGTATTTGACCAGACCGGGCATTTCAGGCACTTCATAACTCTTATAGGCTGTGTGTTTGATCAGCTTGCTCCAGATCCTCATTGCGCCGCTGGAACCGGTTAATGTGGTCGGGTGATTATCATCATAACCTACCCATACCACAGCCAGCATGTCCCCTGAGAAACCAGCAAACCAGCTATCTCTGAGATCATCGGAGGTACCTGTTTTACCGGCAACCTGAATATCCAGTTGCTCGGATAATCGACGCGCTGTGCCATATTTAGTCACATCAACGAGCGCCGAATTGACGATTGCCATAGCCTTCGGGCTGACCTGGTTATCAACATCCAGCGAATATCGCTCCAGCGGTTTCTTATTTTTATCAAGTACCGCATGCACACTCCGCAACTGACTATGAAAACCATTTGCTGAAAAACTCTGATACACAGACGCAACTTCGACAGGAGACATATTGATCGCCCCCAATGTCAGCGATGGGAATAACGAAGTCGTATCAGGGCCAGACTGTTTAGGACCACCGAGAACAGAAAGTATCTTCATTACTTCGTCGAGCCCTACAGCAAGGCCAGTACGCGCGGCGGGGATATTATAAGATTTAAGCAATGCCTCATATAACGTTATCTCGCCATGATATTCCCTGTCATAGTTCTTCGGGCGCCAGTCGCGATTATTTGATAATTTATAGATAAATTCAGAATCATCCAGCATGGTTGCCAATGTGTATTGCGAGGAATGCTGTAATGCGGCCAAATAGACGACCGGTTTGATCAATGAACCTATTTGGCGTTGTGCATTAAGTGCGCGGTTAAAACCTTTATAAGAAGGTTTTCTATCGCCCACCACTGCCAGCACGTCACCATTTGATGGTGAGACGACCACCGCTGCTGCCTGCAAACTTTTGTCTTTAGACAATAGCGGTAGAGTTTTAATTACTGCCTGCTCAGATTTAAACTGCACAAATGGACTCAGCGTAGTAAACACACGCAAGCCTTCAGAACGAAGGTCTTCCGCCTGATAGTCCTGTTGCAGCTGTAGCTTGATCATATCGATAAATGCTGGATACAAACCTGAGCTAGCATGTTTAACAGCTACTACAGGTTTTTTTGAAAGCTTTTCTAACTGCCTCGCTGTAATAAGATCCTCATGCTGCATTGTATCGAGCACAACATTTCGCCGTTCTGTCGCATGTTTAGGGTTTCTTTTAGGATTGTAATATGACGCCCCCTTTACCATACCAATCAGAGTCGCCATCTCATCGATAGATAATGACTTCAGAGATTTACCGAAATAGAACTCACTGGCAAGACCAAACCCATGAATCGAACGACGTCCATCCTGACCCAGATAAATCTCATTAAGATAAGTTTCCAATATCAGTTTTTTATCATAATGAAACTCCAGCAGCAAAGACATGAAGGCTTCATTGATCTTTCTCACGATGGTTTTATCCTGTGTGAGAAAAAGATTTTTAACCAGTTGTTGAGTTAATGTACTGCCACCCTGTAGAGTTTTTCCTGAGGACAAGTTTACTAGCAACGCCCTTGCGATCGACAATGGATCGACGCCCCAATGCGTAAAAAATCGCCTGTCTTCGATCAACAGTAGCATTTTTATAAACATGTCAGGCACATCATCCAGTTTTACTAAAACCCTGTCTTCAGCATGCGACGGGAATATGCCCGTAAGATAACCAGCATCAAAACGAACCAGGTCAACGTTAGAGTTTGAGTAAATATCTGTTAGTTGTGACACCTTATCGTCATCGATGGATAAACGAATGGTATGACTTTTTTCCTCACCATCCCAAAAAGTAAAGTGCCGCGTTTTAATCTCAAACTTATTATCCCAATGTCGATATTGCGCGGCCTTTCCAGGCAGACCATCGACATTCTGGTAGTTTAAATAGTTCAGCTCAAACAGAACCTGCTCTTCTGAAATCGATTTCCCAACAAACAGCTCCAGTGGACGTGCATACACATGTGCAGGCAATTGCCACAACCGACCTTCAAAACGCTGTGTTATTTTGTGATCCAGATAAAATAAATATGCTGACAAAGCTATCAGCAATAATGTTGCAAACGTTAAAAATAACGAACGTCTTGATTTGGCAGATTTATTTTTAATATTATTTTTGGCGCGGCGACGCTTTGGCTTTGCTTTAACTTTAGCCTTAGTTTTCACTGCAGTCTTATTTCCTGTTCCAGAGCGAGCAGCACCAGGACGAGTAGACTGGCCTTTTTTGATATTCTTTGATGATTGAGAGCTGGTTTTTTTTACAGGCATTGAATTAGAAAGGAATATGATTCAGGTAGGTGAAATTATACCTTGCATAGTGATGATGAAAATATAATTTTCGCTATCCTACATTGAAAAATTTACCATTTTCAGTAAGACAGCTATAAAAGGATCTGCGTCCTTTTTAAACTTTGCTCTTCAAAATAAAGCATGGCAAGAGTAAACACCCTTTTCCCTAAAGTCCAGATAAAAACCGACCTCTCTAAACGTGCCATATCTCAGTTTTTCTGATGTACTCAATGAGTATTCATCGTTTACGGACATTATCTGCTACACCAAACTTGGATGATTGCGCAAAGTCATATCAATATTTAGGTTGAGTTGTAGCGTGTCTCTTTGCGCCATCAAGCTCGGACGTGTCGTTATGCAGCTATCTCATGGTTAACATCCCAGCCAGGGAATACTAAAACTGCTGGATGGCATTTTAATGCTCTAGCTAGTACTTTAGCTCTTTCTACACCTAAGTTAATTTTATCGTGCTCAATCGCTGAAAGTGTTGATTGTGGTATGCCGGTCATTAAAGATAATTCATTTTGGCTTAACTCTTGTAATTCACGAATAATTTTTACTGATTCGCCAATAGAAACATCTGCTCTTTTTTTTGCCTCTTTATAGTCTTTCATGTTATTTCCTCCGGTAATCATGTGCTGTTACTTTGATTACTTTGACAAAAAGCTGTTCATTTTCAATTTTGTAAATAATGCGGTATTGAATATTGAGACGAGATGAACGATAGTTTTTCCATTCACCGCGCAATGCTTCATCATTAAAGCCCTTGATTTGTTTTAGTCCTGCAGGGCCTGATATTGCTACGATATCTTTCCATTTCTCATATCGTTTGAGGACATCAACAGGTAGTGATTTCAGTCCTTTTAATGCACCTTTGTGCTCATATATTTTCCACATACTAAATATAGTATATATATCATATATAGTATGTCAAGTTTTTAATGTATAACGTCCTTGTTCTCTGCCCCCTGTTTTTTTATTAGTTTTTACTCTAACCCCAAATATATTAATATTTTTTTAATTTTATCGAAATCGTGCCTTCGGCAGTCACTGAACTTTCGCACTGGTAACAACAGGGTTATCCCCTGATCACGCCAGTCGTCATGGATAAAAAATATTCGATCGAAGATATCCGCTGATAGATAATAGTCTAGCTAGTTCGCTTACTGATTCAGTATCGCACTGATCGCTGCGCCCAGTTCAGCATGATTGTAAGGTTTTTTTACCGCGCCCATAAAACCATAATCACTGTAGTTGGCCATAACCGGGTCATTAGAGTAACCGCTGGATACCAGTGCCCTCACCCCTGGATCAATTTCCTGAATAAGTTTTATTGCTTCCTTGCCACCGATACCGCTCGGTATGGTTAAGTCCATTATGACCAGGTCAATATTTTTGTTTGTGTTCATCGCCTCAAGGTACAGCGTCTTCGCAGTTTCTCCATCGGGCGCCTGGATAACCTCATAACCCAGGTTTATGAGCATTTCCTCGCTGACCTCTCGTATCATTTCATCATCATCCATAACCATGATCCGGGCATTGCCAGGCTTTTTATCGGGCACCTCGGTAACCGCTGAGGATGCGGGTTCC
>CAWBXM010000128.1:0-4740 GCA_963792545.1 uncultured Gammaproteobacteria bacterium
GTCGGGAACAAAATCTATCCTGGTTGCCATCATCGGTTTTATAACACCTCTGATACTTGGTTATTCTATCGGGCACTGGTTATTCGGTCTGACATTGTTAGAGTCACTGTTTATTGGCGGAACACTGACCGCTACTAGTATTGGTGTAACAATACGTGTGCTGAGTGATTTAAAGCTCAATAATTCTCATCAAGGGCAAATTGTACTGGGTGCAGCAGTGATCGATGATGTGCTCGGTGTGGTGTTGCTGGCATTATTATATGAGTTTTCTATAGGCGGTGGTGTTAACTGGGGCAACGCAGCTAAGGTACTGGTATTTATCAGTGCTTTTTTTGTACTGGCACCGATGCTTGCAAAATTCATGTCTGTCATTATTAAACGTTTTTGTGAGGTCAGTGAAATACCAGGACTTCTTCCTACCACTATTGTTTCTCTGGTTCTGTTTTTTGCATGGTTGGCACACGCAGTCGGTGCACCAGAGCTGCTTGGCGGTTTTGCTGCAGGTCTTGCACTGTCACGACGATTCTTTCTACCGCTGGGTGTAAATTTGCGTAAGGATGAAGACTTCGCCAAAGATATTGAACATCAGATGCAACCCATCATCCGTTTATTTACCCCTATCTTTTTTGTGGTAGTGGGCTTGTCGATCAATCTTAGAGAAATTGACTGGGGTTCATCCCATGTCTGGGTTTTTTCACTGATACTGCTGCTGGCAGCAATCCTTGGAAAAATGCTAGGTTCATTATTAATTCGTGAAAGTTGGGCTTCACGTTTGATGATTGGTATGGCGATGGTTCCAAGAGGTGAAGTCGGACTTATCTTTGCGGAACTGGGTCGTTTCAGTGGAATTTTTAACAATGAAGTTCATGCCGGTATGGTCATAGTGATTGTGCTCACTACAATCATTCCGCCAATTGCCATGAAATGGTTTTATAAACGTTACTCTCATTTAATTTCGAATGTAGAGTAAATGAAAGAGAGAGCAAGCATGAAAGCGTATTAACTAATACTACGTACCAACGGATAAAGATGTTCTGTCTCATCCAGTATGCGTTGTAAAACCATATTGAATAGCTCATCTGTTGCATCTATGAACTGCTGGTGATCTCTGATTGTTAGCGCGCCTTTATTTTTCGTAGGGCACCATTGTTTGGTGAAGTCTTTTAAAATCTTTTTCACCTCTACAGAGCCGGACATAAAGTTCCTGGCCACATTATTAATGTTTTGATCAGGGCTAGCCAGTAGGTCGGCGTACATGTTTTTATCAACGGTCTCTATGTGATCCTTGACCTGTTGCACATAATTTGCAAAAAGATTGCAGCATGAATCTGTGTCGCACATAGATCGATCTTTAAAAAGATAGCTGAGAACATTTGTTAGCTCAGTGATGCGATGATTCTGTTCGTTAAGGTCTTTGTATGTAATCATCTCCAACTCCCGTTGTATGTTTTTTTCATTTATCTAAACGACTCTACAGTGATAAGGAAATGAAAAAAATGACATATATCAATAAAACGTTTTTTTTTGAATCTTTATAATTACTCGACCGTGTGATAGTGAGTAAATCGATCATCTGGCGTAGATGTCAACTTCTAATCTACAGGCATTCATTGAATACCAGTGCGTTACAGGTCTTACATGTCTCTCTGTCCAGACGTTTGTAGATGCCGCGTATAGCCTGCGTCTTGGTATCGAAAAAATGATCGTTACCGATATGTTTGACGAAGCGGGTTTTAGCCACAAACTCATATACTGTCGATTTCAGACCGACAAAATATAGCCCGCCGTTCATACTTTTAAGCCGGTTATTTTCCGAGACCAGAGCCTCGGCGCCAGCAAGATCGATAAAGTTAACGCCAGTAGATACGATCAGGATGTGATAGATCCTCTCACTTTCCACGATCTGTTCGATACGTTTTTGTATGTGGTTGATGGAGCCAAAATAGATCGACATATCGATTCTGATGATCTTTAACTGTGGGCATTGTTTTAGTGGTTTCTGGTCTATATTTATTAACTTTCTTTTTTCATCTGAGATGTCCACCGATAAGGTAGGTATACGCGGCGTCGATGTTTTTGCCAGAAACAATATGAGTGATAAAAGCACACCCATATAAATAGCGAATTCGAGTTCTAAAAATAAGGTAGCAAAAAACGTCGTTAGTAAGATGGACGACTCTGTTTTACTAAATGTTAAGGTCTGACGGATATGATGAAAATCGATCAGGTTGTAGGCCACCAGTAGAATGATGCCGCCCATCGCAGCGATTGGCAGATAGGCCGTAAGCGGCGCTATAAGTAATACGATAAGCATTAATAATAAGGCTGCAAATATAGCGGATAATGGCGTTTTTGCGCCAGCTTCGTAGTTGACACCGGTACGGGTGAAAGAGCCTGAACCCGCATAACTTGAAACAAAACTGCCGGCCATATTGGAAAGGCCCTGGCCGATGAACTCCTGATTGGGGTTGATTCGCTGGTTAGATTTTGTTGCCACTGCACGGCTGATGGAAACGGCCTCGATAAGTCCTAACAGAGCGACAGCAAAAGCATCTGGCGCGAGCATTTTTATTGTTTCCAGAGAAAATTCAGGTGATGAAAATGGTGGTAGTTGGGCGGGTATCTGCTCGACCAGTTTAATATCGTCTGTATAGTCTTTTAGAAATAGAGCCAGTACACTGCCGACGACCATGCCGATCAACAGGTTGGGCGCTTTTGGTATGAGTTTTTTTGAAGTCAGGGCGACCAGTAATGTAATCATCGCAATCAGCAAGACATAGAAGTTAATATTGCCTACGCCATCAAATAAATCCATCCAGGTATGTAAAAAAGACTCTCCACGAGGAATGACCAGGCCAGTGATATGTTTCATCTGGCTGGTCGCAATCAGAATCGCAGCGCCCGCGGTAAATCCGATGACCACAGTATGTGAGACGAAATTGACCAGGGAGCCCAGTCGAGCGAGACCAAAGCCAAGCTGGTATACACCGGCAAGAAAAGTGAGCACTAATGCCAGGCTGACAAACTCAGGTGTGCCAGGTACTGCATGACTACTGACCGTAGAAAATACAACAATAGAGATAGCGGTAGTCGGGCCGGAAACCAGGTGGCGCGATGAGCCAAACAGGGCAGCGACAACAGGGGTGACCATCGCAGTGTAAAGGCCGTACTCAGGAGGCAGGCCAGCAATGGTGGCAAAGGCGATGCCCTGTGGTAATACGATAACTGCGCCGGTAAGGCCGGCCATAAAATCGGCCTTTAAGGTGTCTTTTGTAACAAGTTTAAACCAGGTTAAAAACGGAAAAATTGCTTCTATTTTCATTAAGTTATAGTGCCTTATAATAGGTTGATGCTGAATTTATTTAAGTGATGTTTCATCAGTTATCTATGCGATTTTATTTGACGAAGTTAAAGCCGCACTGCGACCATTAAGAAAACTGAATAGCAGAATCTATAGGCATAATCGGCAAATAGTGATGCAGTCGTGCTTGATAAAAGTGTCGTAGATGGCGCCCGGGTAAGCATTTCGATAATGTCCTCCCGTGAGCGGAAGTTCGCCCGCCATTATAGCAAATTTGACGATTCAATACATTGCTATGTAAGAAAAGCTACGCACTTTAGTGTAAGGCTTCATGGTGTTCATACCAGCTGTACACGAAACCATGCAGTGAAGCAAAGACTTGATTTAGGTCAAGGAAATATGTATGGTAGTGCCTAATATATACAATATGTAGTATCTAAAAATAATAATAACACTATATATAGAATAGCGGTCGTTCTCGGTTGCTGTTCTGTTGTAGTTTAGGAGATTGCCTTGATGAGCACTGTTACACTGCCCTTAGATGAAACAAACGACCGCATTGAAATCCCATTACAGCCCGCCTCAGAAGACATCTGGCAACGCAAGTATCAACTTAAAAACAGCCAGGGTGAAGCTGTTGATCTGTGTGTAGAAGGCACTTTTACGCGGGTCGCGCGAACACTTGCCGATATCGAAGATACTCCTGAAAAACAGCAGTACTGGTATGAAAAATTTCTCTGGGCTCTGAAGCAGGGCGCAATTCCTGCCGGTCGAATAATTTCTAATGCCGGGGCGAAGCAATACAAGCCAGCCACGTCGACCATTAACTGTACCGTTTCTGGAAAGATCCATGACTCCATGGACGATATATTGCAGAAGGTACATGAGGCCGGGATGACTTTGAAGTCGGGAGCGGGTATCGGTTATGAATTTTCGACCCTGAGACCAAACGATGCTTATGTTTCAGGTTCCGGTTCGCACACCTCGGGTCCGCTGTCTTTCATGGATATCTACGACAAGGTATGTTTCACCATATCTTCAGCCGGTGGTCGCAGGGGTGCACAGATGGCGACCTTTGATGTCGGTCATCCGGATGTGCTGGACTTTATCCGTGCCAAACGAGAAGACGGACGGCTGCGTCAGTTTAATCTGTCGCTGCTGATCACCAGTGAGTTTATGGAAGCGGTAAAAAAAGATGCACCCTGGCCACTGGCTTTTCCGGTAACGCAAGAAGAAGTTAAAACGCACAGCATCGACCTGCAAGATCGTGATCAGGTTATATGGCGTGACTGGCCGATAAAAGATAACTATATCGAAAATGAAGCAGGCAAAGTCGCATGCCGAATTTATAAAACGATCGATGCCGGTAAGTTGTGGAATGTCATCATGACTTCTACCTATGAATACGCAGAGCCGGGTTTTATTCTTATCGATGAATA
>CAWBXM010000129.1:0-15761 GCA_963792545.1 uncultured Gammaproteobacteria bacterium
GATGGTCACCCATTACTGGTTATCAGTTCGCCTGTCCTTAATCGTCAGGGAATTAAAGTGGGTACCGACCTGATTGCTTTTGATTTTCAGCCCATCATCGACATCATGCAACAGTTTATCCAGCATCATCCATCCAGTAGCAACGTTCAAATAGCTACACTAACACCCAGGGGAATCATATACCCTTTCCGCTCAGACTCGAGCAACCACCTGAGTCTAGAACCGCTGATTAAAAAAGAGATACAAGATTTGCTGGGAGGGGAAAGTACATTTCAACATCAGGTGAATGGCACAGGTGACCAGCAAACTATGATAATCGTGCATTATCCAATTGCAGATACTGGATGGGTGTACTTCTTTCTTGAGCCCAATAGTAACTTTTTTGCACCAGCCAGACGCCATGCATTTTATATCTGGCTGCCGATTTTAAGCCTGACTTTCATTGGCGTTTTCCTCACCTTATTTTTTATCCGTCCGCTGACTAGTCGCATCAAAGAAGAAACATACACGATGCATCGCTTACTACAACAGAGCAAACATCTGGAACAGCGAGAACAGTTACGCCTGCACATACTCGAGTTGATGCACATTGACCAGCCCTTACACAGTTTTCTAGAGCAACTTGCATTGCTGGTTGAATCTAATTTGAAAGACAGCATCTGCTCCATACTGTTAGTGGATGAATCTGGCAAATACCTGCACCTAGGAGCAGCGCCAAGCTTGCCTGATTTTTTTTGTGAAGCAACCAAAAAATTCGAAATAGGCCATGGTAATGCCTGTTGCGGCACCGCCGCCTTCAATAAAAAGTCCGTCTATATTGACAATATTCAGCAGCATCCTTATTGGGTACCTTTCGGCGACCTGACCACCCGCGCCGAACTGCTAAGCTGCTGGTCTGAACCTGTTCTGGATCATCAGGGAAACGTTTTAGGCACCTTTGCTCTGTTCTTCCACGAAAGCCGTTCACCAGAACCGACAGAAATCGAAATAATAAAACAACTGGCGCAGCTAACAGGCATCGCCATCGAAAATAAAACCAACGAAAAAGCCCTGAAGGATAGTGAAGAGCGCTTCGAGTTTGCCATGCGTGCCGCCAATGATGGAGTCTGGGACTGGGACCTGATAACCAACAAGGTTTATTACTCACCGCGCTGGAAATCAATGCTCGGTTACGAAGATGACGAACTGCCTCACGAATTCAGCACCTGGGAAAATCTGATTGATGAAGAAGATAAAATTAACACCATGGCTGAGGTCGCAGAATGTATCGCTGGGCATCAGGATAGCTTCATCGCCAGATACCGATTACACCATAAAAAGGGACACTGGGTAGACATTCTGGCACAGGGTTTACTGGTACGTGACGCTGCCGGGCACGCTATACGTTTCGTTGGTACCCATTCTGACATCTCAGAGCAAGTCGCAACTGAAACAGCACTGAAAAACAGTGAATCGCGCATGCGCACCATGTTCGAATGTGCACAGGACGGTATCCTGTTAACAGATGTTGAAACCCGGAAAATGATTGATGTCAACCCAGTTTTTTGTAAAATGCTGGGCTACGAACGCGACGAACTGATAACCATGCTTGTCGAGGATATTCATCCTGCAGAAGGCCTGGCGGAAACCATGGCACAGTTCCAGTTAAGGGCATCGGGTGAATCTGAAGAGCTAGCACAGAACATTCCGATATTACGCAAGGATGGCAGCGTCTTTCCCGTTGACATTAGTGTTTCGTTAATAGAAATTGATAACCGTCGCTGTATGCTGGGATTCTTCCGTGATATCACCGAGCGCAAAAACGCAGAAAATCAGCTCAAAACCTATCGCGACGATCTGGAAGCTGAAGTGATCGTGCGCACACGAGAACTCGAAGAACTAACGAACTACAACCGTACGCTTTTTGAAACCTCACCTACCGGTATGGTACTAAGTGACATGCAAGGCAATCTGGTCGATGCCAATCCGGCGTATCTGAACATTATCGGCTACAGTGAAGCCGAGGCCAAAAAATTATCTTATTGGGACATTACCCCGATCGAATATGCTCCACAGGAAAAAGCTCTTATCGCATCACTCAACGACACAGGGCATTACGGCCCTTACATAAAAGAATACATCCACAAAGATGGCTATCGGGTTATGGCACGTCTCAACGGACTGACCATCGAACAGCATGGCAAAAATTATATCTGGTCTTCTGTCGAAGATATTACCGAGGCGCAAAAAACTGAGCAAGAAATGATCAAGGCGAAACAAAAAGCAGAAGCGGCTCTTAAGGTAAAGTCTGAGTTTCTTGCCAACATGAGCCATGAGATACGCACACCACTTAATGCCGTACTGGGTCTGGCCAAAATGGGCAAGCGTATCACCTCAGTAGAAAAATCACTGGAGGTTTTTGGATGGATAACTAACGCTGGTGAGAATCTGTTACGCGTGGTTAACGATATACTCGATTTTTCCAAAATTGAAGCCGGTAAATTAACGCTGGAAAATCAACCGTTTGATCTGCTTCGCATGATGAAAAAAGTATCTAACTTAGTTGAGGCTCAGGTAGCTGAAAAAGGTTTGTTGTTTACCCTGGATATTGCCGATGATCTACCGGCGTGGATAAAAGGTGATGCGCAGCGCATCGAACAAATTATACTCAACTTTCTATCCAATGCAATAAAGTTTACCGAACGTGGTGAAATTAAGCTGCGCGCTCTAAAACAAGATGATGGCATTCAGTTTCAGGTCTGTGATAGTGGCATCGGTATATCCGAAGAGCAGCTGACTACATTATTTAACCCATTCGAACAGGCCGATAGTTCTACTACGCGCCGCTACGGTGGAACTGGTTTAGGGCTCTCAATCAGTCACACTCTCGCGATGATGATGGGTGGCGATATTCAGGTAAAGAGCCATTTAGGTAAAGGTAGTGAATTTTTTCTAAATCTGAAGCTGGAGCCAGCCATACCAGACATTGACTCCGATTCAAATAGTTTGAGCAACACCGACCAGCGTTTGTCGGGAATCAATATCCTGGTTGCTGAGGATATTGAACTAAATCGTCTGGTACTTGAAGACATGCTGTTTGTAGAGGGAGCACGGGTAACTTTTGCAGTTAACGGGCAACAAGCCGTTGATCTAGTGAAGGAACAAGATGAAAGTGCCTTTGATGTGATACTTATGGATATACAGATGCCCGTTATGGATGGCCATCAAGCCACTCAAATCATCCACAAATTTGCCCCGGCTTTACCCATTATAGGATTGACAGCGCATGCACTCGCGTCCGAAAAAGAGCATTGTCTGCGAAGCGGCATGGTCGACCATGTTGCAAAACCGGTGGATACGGATAAACTGGTTGAAACTATTCAGAAACACATTTTAGCCAGTCACTGATTTAGCGACAATAAGAAATCCAGTTTCTTCATAAATGAATAAAAGGTTATGACGGATAACGTAAACTCAAGTAAACCCTTACCCATAGTAGCAGACGCCGCCATTGACTGGCCTGCTTTGCATACACGCTTTCAGGGCCGTGAAACTTCTATCAGAAAACTGCTGGCGACCGCACTACGAACTCATAATGAGACGCCCGATAAAATACGCCATGCCATACAAGAAAACGATCTAGATACTCTACGTTTTATTTCCCATGGCCTGAAGAGTGTTGCGGGCTTCCTGGAAGCACATGAAGTAACGAAGCTGACTGAACGCATTGAAGAAGACATACAGAAAAATCGCCCGTTTGATGTACAGACAGGGTTAAGTCTAGCGAACTCTATGGATGATCTACTCAAAACTATAGCAGCTATAATAAATTGATGGTCTCGCGAGAACATGCCACCTGAAACGTAGTTACCATTCAACCCGTTCAAGACCATCAAAAGTTACTTCGCTACCGTCGCCAAAAGTAATGGCACCGGCCGTATCTGGATCTAGACCTAGTGCACCCGCTGCGATATCATATTCGACCTGCGAGCCATCAACCATAATTGTCCACGGATTGTCTGGATCAATAACCACCATCGCAGACACATCTAACACATCAGTCCAGCCACCTGCTTCACCACCGCTGAAGTAATCATTGCCACCAAATGGATTCATTACGAAGCTGTCGTCACCTTCACCACCGTATGCCTCATCATTGCCGGCACTACCCAGTATCGTGTCATCGCCTGAGCTACCGGTAATGATTTCATTGGCACCGGTAACGTTTACTGTCACATTTGCAGCTACTGAACCACCCTGACCATCACTGACTGTATAAGAAAACGTAACTGGTTCAACATCACCTTGGCTCATGACGTTTAAAGTTTCACCTGGTGTAAAGCGTATTTGCTGTACACCATCAACATCGACAACTTCAGTGGCACCAACAACATTACCTGCTGCATCTGTTGCAATACCCGGGTCAGTAATTGTTAACGGATCACCATCGGCATCTGTATCATTACCCAGTACATTAATTATTACTGATGTATCTTCATCTGTAGCCAGTTCTGTTACATGTTCAAATGAAACATCACCGGTGAACTTGATCTGATACGGACCAATATCCTGTTCAATATTATAACCGCTGCCTTTATCCGAATTATCATTCTGGTCGGCAACAACTTCCGCACCTGTTAATTCCCATGAACCAATAGCCAGTTTATATTCACCTGCTGGCAGATCATTAATTTGCAAATAGGAATCCTGAATATGACCATAACGATCATTGGTTGAGCCATCTGCAGTTCCCTGTGTACTGTCATCATTGACAGCAACCTGATTACCATCGGTATCATACAAACGCATCATGGTATCGATATGATCTTTAACACCATCACCATCGATATCAACGAAGCTGCTTCCGCTTTCTGCCAGAGTATCGATTGTTAGAGGGCCGCCATTATGGCTAAACGTCCACTGATCAACACTGGACAACCTGTCACCTTCTGAAACAATTTCTCCGGTTACTGTCACTTCATCGCCAGCTGTTGAAACAATCTGCCCACCAGAAGGAAGATCATAGTTAGCAATCATTGTGTCATCTGCAACGGCTGACGGCGCGATATTCTCGTTAATATCATTTACATTGAGCGTCAATGTTTCAGTATGCGTATTTCCCTGGCTGTCGGTGACCTGAATACTGACGTCGTGGCTCTGTGCATTTTCAAAATCGATGTCTGCACCGGCTTTAACAACCACCTGATCACCAGATATTTCAAAAAATCCTGAAACATCATCAAGCAGTGAATAACTAAAGCTCTCACCGGAATCAGCATCAGCAGTATCAAGAGTTGCAACTACCGTACCAGCAACTGAATTTTCATCCACTGACCCACCGAGCAATGTAATTTCTGTTGGCGCATCATTGATGCTTACTACATTCAATGATGCCGCCGCAGTATCGGTGCCGCCTTTACCGTCATCAACGGTATAGGTAAAACTTGCCTCGCCGTTGTAATTAGCATCGGGTGAAAACACAACATTACCGTCAACATCAATTTCTACTGTGCCATGTTGCGCATCCTGTACAGAGGCAATCGATAATATATCGCCATCGACGTCGATATCATTACTAAGCAATGTTGTAGGATTGATTACTAGCGAGACATCTTCATCTGTCGATAATGACGTTGTATCCCATTTGATATTCGCTGATTCAATGTTATGTAATGTAGTGATTTCATCTGAACTCAGCACACCATCATAAACTTTGACTTCATCCATACTGCCAGTGAAGGTATAATTATTATTCGCACCCCAGCTGCCAAAGAACAGACTTCCGCCACTGGAATCGATATTCGCTCTAGTGCTGCTAGGCGTACCTTGTATCTGCGACATTTCCTGTGCGACGCCATCGATATGGATACTGTTCTGTGTCACATCACCATTGGTAAATACACCAACCACATGATGCCACTGACCATCGGTCAGTTCACTAGCATCACTACCAAACATGTCGCCACCCGCTGTATTAAATCCTATGTCACCATTCAACATAACCATATCATAACGATCAGAGGCGGCTAACATTTCCCAACCGCCAGATGGATTCGCCTGTATCCACATCGATACAGTTGTCTGACCACCTGGGTCGCCATTTAAGTTCAGACCGCTTACTTCCACCTTGGCAGAACTAAAATCAGCAGCATCACCAACCTGACCGTTCGCTTCTGTCGAAACCGAACCGAGTGTAGCTACTGGCACACTTCCATCAAAAGTTAGTTCGGCAGCTAACGTTGCTGACAGCGGCTCAAAACTACCGTCATCAACTGCATCTGGTGCATCTTCAATTGGATTTACAGTTACTGATATCTCCTGTGTTGTTATGCCACCATCACTATCGGTTGCAGTTAACACAACGGTATCATCACCAAAATAGTTTTCATTCGGAGTGAAGGTAATAGTACCGTTACTATTAACTACCACGTTACCGTTTCCTGCCTCCGCAGTAAGCGTAGTACTTGCGCTATCAATGTCTGATGTGCTGTAAGTAAACTGTTGACTGCCATCTTCATCAACACTTATCGTATTGACTACATTGATAGTAGGTACATCATTCACACTGCTGATATCAAGAGTTACTGTTGCGCTAGCTTCTCCGCCGTTGCCGTCGCTGACGGTATAACTAAAGCTAGCTTCACCGCTATAATTTTCTACCGGCGTAAATACTACATTGCCGTCTCCATCTAAAGCGACTGTACCATTCACGCCATCCTGCACAGCATTAATACTTAATACATCACCATCAGGATCCGTATCATTTGCAAGTAATTCTGTCGTGTTAATCGTCAGAACATTGTCTTCCTGTAAGGTTAAGGTGCCACCATCCCATTTTGTATTATCCGCTTCGAGCTCATACAAGGTTGTGACTTCTGCAGAACTCAGCACACCATTGAAAACTTTGACCTCATCCATACTGCCAGTGAACGTATAATTATTATTACCCCCCCAGCTGCCAAAGAACAAACTTCCGCCACTGGAATCGATATTCGCTCTAACGCTACTAGGCGTACCCTGTATCTGCGACATAGACTGTTCGACGCCATCGATATGGATACTGTTCTGTGTCACATCACCATTAGTGAATACACCGACGATATGGTGCCATTCTCCATCAGCCAGTTCGCTGGCATCGGTGCCATACAGATCACCACCAGCAGTGTTGAATCCTATGTCACCATTCAGCGTCACCATGTCGTAAAAATTAGACGCAGCCAGCATTTCCCAACTGCCAGATGGATTCGCCTGTACCCACATCGATACTGTTGTCTGTGCGCCTGGATCACCGTTTAAATCGAGACCACTGACTTCCACCTTGGCAGAATTAAAATCTGCGGCATCGCCAACTTGACCACTCGATTCTTTTACGACAGAACCAAGTATTGAAGTTGGTATGCCATCGTCAAAATCAATTTCAGCAGCAAGGCTGGCGTTGGCTGGATTGAAACTTTCACTAACATCATCAACTGCGACAGGCGCAATGTTTTCGACGATATCATTAACATTGATGGTGAAACTTTCGGTAAATGTATTGCCTGCTGAATCCGTTACCTCAACATTAATGTCGTGCGTGAGCGCTGTTTCAAAATCAATAGCAGCACCATCCTTAACAATAATCTGGTTACCTGAAACTTCGAAGAAACCTGAAGCATCGTCTATCGAATAGCTAAAAGTCTCGCCGCTATCTTCATCGGCTGTAGACAAAGTATGCAACGACTGTACCCACTGCCGAATTTTCGTCAATTGCATTATTCGAAAACGAGATATCAGTAGGCGCTTCATTTACATCTGTCACACCTATGCTGACACTCTGTTCTGTAACACCACCGTTACCATCATTTATCTGAACATTTATCTGATGCTCTGCCGAATCTTCAAAATTTATTTGACTGGCATCAGCCACACTGATTTCACCACTTGCCTGATCGATAACAAAGCGACCATTCGAATTATCCAGTAATGTAAATTGCAGTGTTTCACCTTCAGCATCCTGTGCCACAACTGTCGCTACCGGTGTTCCATTACTGATAGTCTCTGAGATCAATGTTGATTGAACTACATTCGGAACATTAATGTTACTACCGCTTACGCCAAATTCACCCGCGTTATTGGAACCGCCCCACTGATTTACATTGATTGCTATGTCACCATCCATGTATCCGGCATCGATACCATCAATCTGGTATGTCGGGTTACTCATACCTGATAATAGATTTGCAGTGTCATTACTAAAATCGAGCTCGGCGATTAGTCGATCACCAGGTTCTGGTGTAAAAGGGATGTATTGCGTATTGGTGTCATAAAACCATTGTCCATCAGTATTTGTTACTGTGACCAGGTTATCAGCAGACTGATTATGTATAGGGTTAGCTGAAAAACGATCATGTACGTTCTGCTCAGAAAGCATCATGTAACCAGTACCTGTTGCCCCATCCTGACTAACAACACCATGATTAATATCACCGATGTCGACGGACTGTTGACCATCACTAAGATATAGATATTCCGGCGCATCATTGGTACCGGTAACATTTATGGCTAGCGTTGCTTCTGACGCTAGACCGCTGCCATCAACAACCGTATAACTTATCTCAACAGTAGCCTGTTCACCTTCACCCAGAGCGTCATATTTATTATCAGAATCAAATACCAGTTTTCCATTTTCGACAGATACCTGCCCTTCACCCGAGATAATACTTACCTGATTTAAACTAAGCTGGTCACCTGCATCAGGATCAGAATCATTTGCCAGTACATCCACGGTGACGCGACCATCTTCATCGACGACCGCCTGATCATCAACCAGATCGGGTGCTTCATTGATATTACTTAACTCAATAGTAAAGGGCTGTGATGTAATACCTCCCTGCCCATCATCAACCTGCACCGTAACATCAAGTGTCTGGACCTGCTCAAAATCAATTTTTGACGCATCTGCAATCGTGATATCACCAGATTGACCATCGATCTGAAAGGCTCCGCCCGCATCATCCGATAAGGAATAACTCAAGGTATTACCATCAGGATCTATCGCTGTCACAGTACCAACATTCAGATCAACTTGTGGAGCAACATTTAGGTAACTACCACTAACACCAAACTCACCTGCATTATTACTGCCACCCCATTGGTTTACGGCAATAGAAATATCACCATCAATGTAGCCGGCATTAATACCACCGATCTGGTTAGATGGATCAATAACGCCAGAAAGTAATGTCGCAGTATCATTACTAAAATCGAGATCGGCGATTAGTCGATCACCAGGTTCAGGTGTAAAAGGAATGTATTTCGTATTAGTATCATAAAACCATTGCCCATTGATCTGCTTAACGGTCACCAGATTATCCGCTGACTGGCTATGGATAGAATCAGCAGAAAAACGGTCATGAACATTTTCTTCAGAAAACATTAAATAACCCGTACCACTTGCACCATCTTGCGCAACCACGCCATTTCCAAAACCACCCAGATCGATCTGTTCTGGGTCGCTACTAATCTCATCGATCTGAAGATTGCTTAACTGCACATCGACAGGCGCTTCATTAAGATCATTGACGGTTAACATCACTGTCTGGGTATAGCTCAAGCCGTTCGAATCGATAGCCTGTATGCTAACCTCGTGAGATGCAGCCTGTTCAAAGTCAACATCAGCACCTGCTTTTATAATAATCTGATCACCGGAGACTTCAAAAAAACCGGATGCATCATCGGTTATAGAGTAAGTAAACGTTTCTCCATCGTCGACATCTTGTGTAGACATCTGAGCCACAACGGTGCCAGTTAAAGAATTTTCATCGACAGCAGTGCCTGAAAATACGATAGCCGTAGGTGCATCATTGGTACCCGAAACTGTGATCTGTATCTGCGAGGTATCGGTTGCACCGTTATCATCGGTGACGGTTACAGGGATCGTAATGACTTCACTGTCGCCCACATTCAAATGATCGTAGCTTGCATTTCTCGGATCGAAGGAATATGAACCATCGCTGTTAATTACAAATCCGTCAGGCGCAGTTGAACCCGCACTGACTGAATACGTTGCCGTTGCACCATCGTCCAGGTCGTTAGACGTTAACTGGCCAGAGATAACTGCAGTACCTTCGTCAACACTTGTACTAACCGAAACACCCGCGACAGGTGCATCATTGGTACCCGAAAGTGTGATCTGTATCTGCGAGGTATCGGTTGCACCGTTATCATCGGTGACAGTTACAGGGATCGTAATGACTTCACTGTCGCCGACATTTAAATGGTTAATGAACTATCAGCTGGATCGAAGGAATATGAACCATCGCTGTTAATTACAAATCCGTCAGGCGCAGTTGAACCCGCACTGACTGAATACGTTGCCGTTGCACCATCGTCCAGGTCGGTAGACGTTAACTGGCCAGAGATAACTGCAGTACCTTCGTCAACACTTGTACTAACCGAAACACCCGCAACCGGTGCATCATTGGTACCTGAAACAGTAATCTGTATATGAGAGGTATAGGTTGAACCGCTATCGTCGATCACAGACACTGGAATCATAATGACCTGGCTATCTCCTACGTTAAGATGATCATAACTTGCATGAGATGGATCAAATGAATACAAACCATCTGCATTTAATATAAAACCGTCAGGTATGTTAATACCATTAACCACTTTGTAACTTAAAAACGCATCCCGGTCAGCATCCGCTGCCATCATTTCCCCAGTTACAACAGACGCACCTTCATATACATCAAGCGTCACATCATCCCCTACTATGGGCGCCAAAATTATTGTTTCCTCTACTTCACCCTTTACAACTGGAATCTCGTTATCAACTGTCTGGGCAATAGCAATTTTTGACTCATCATTATCACCAGGTAAAATCGGGTTTGTGATAACACCATTTTCATCAACTTCGTTTAGTAAAACACGATTAGCATCCTGTTCATTATCATTGTTGGACTTTTCCTCTACACCTATTTTTTCGCTGTTTACCTGAAAACTCGAAGTGACCTGTAATTCATCAGTTTGGGTTGAGTTTTCGATTGTTTCAGATGTGACTTCGAACGCTTCATCTCTACCTGCACTAGCACCTTCATGTCTTACTCCTTTATTAGGGTGCTCCAGAGAATCACTTCCACGCTGAATATTCTGCATGAATAGCTCTTCCTGCGAATCCTCAAGCTTCAGGTTATTTTCATTAGCTGTCTTACGCAGCGTTTCGTCATTTTCAGAACCACGTAAAAATAGCTCTTCAGACGACTTTTTGGCAATAGAATCAGTAGATTCAGAGTTAGTTTTATCAACCATTAACATGATCCTCTAAGTATCGGGCATAGTTTTACACTCACTGATATCGGCAGGCCGAGGAATATATTTAACTTTTATTGAAAAAATCTTAAGAAATCTCTAAATACACGAATATTCAAGAATTTTTTCACTTTACCGATAACAACCGTAACGTCAACGAATTAATACGATGTCAATGAGAAAAAATCTTAGAAAAGGCCAATTAAAAACACCGAAAACATGGCGTAAGCCAAGTGTACTAGTCGCATCATTGATAATTAATCTGCTTGCGCTCGGTCTGCCCATAGTCATCCTGCAAGTTTATGATCGCATCATCCCTAATCAGGCGATGGGGTCATTTGCACTACTAATGACAGGTTTGATAGTCGTTATTCTTGCTGACAGTGTGCTAAAGATACTTCGTTCGATGTTGCTAAGTTGGGAAGGCGCACAATTTGATCACAATGAAAGTCTTCATGCGATGAATCATATTCTAGATGCAGAATCTACCGCTTACAGCAGCAAACCTTCCAGCTATTACCTTGACAAAATGCATGCACTGGAGCAAATACAGGAATTTTATTCGAGTCAGTCAATACTTCTAGCGATGGATCTACCCTTCGTATTAATCTTTCTGACTTTAATCTGGGTAATAGCAGGACCATTGATATTGATTCCACTTTTTTTATTGGGCTTGTTTATTGTTGTATCATCAAAAATTGGTAATCATTTGCATACTGCGCTAAAAGATCGCTCTACAGTAGAACAAAGGAGACAGAATTTTATCGTCGAAACGTTGACGGGCATACACACTATTAAATCCATGGCGATGGAATCATTAATGTTACGCCGCTATGAACGTTTACAAAAACAATCAGCTGAAAGTGTCTGCGAACTAGCAAAAATAAACAGCACCGTGCAAGGCATCGGCGCAACTATCTCACAACTTGCTGTAGTCTGTTTTGCCAGTATCGGTAGCCTCTATGTAATCGATGGCACGTTAACGATTGGTGCGCTTGCTGCAGGGACGATGCTTTCGAGTAGAGTATTACAACCTGGCCTAAGTGCGATGAAAATCTGGACACAGTTTCAATCAGTGCGACTGGCACATGACAAAGTAACCGAGCTGTACTCTATGGCAGAAGAAAAATCTGGCCACTTCAAATCCATAAATGGCATTGCTGGTAAAATTGAATTAAACAATGTCACCTTCAAATACCCAACGCAGAAAGATAACCTCCTAGAAAATGTCAGCCTAACAATCAATTCTGGCGACAGTCTTTCTATCACGGGGAATAACGGTGTAGGTAAATCGACGCTGATCTCTCTTTTATCAGGATTACTCCATCCGACCATAGGTAAAATAATACTTGATGACAGAGATATATTTGATTATGACTTTGAATTTTTACGTTCGCAGATAGGTAACGTCCCACAGCACGGACTATTATTTGAAGGAACTATTCTTGAAAACATGACGCTTTATCGTGAAGGCCAGGCAGTCGAACAGGCTATAGAGCTTTCCAAACTATTAGGTCTGGATGAAATTATTACACGCCTGCCCTCAGGCCTGGACACACAAGTAGGTGGAGCAGCAGTTGACACACTCTCTGAAGGCGTACGCCAAAAAATCATTATGGTTCGCTCGTTAGTCGGCCACCCTAAAATCATGTTATTCGATGATGCAAACGCAAACTTTGATATTAAAAACGATGCTCGGTTACACCATGTAATCGAAAAATTTAAGCAGGATAAAACGTTGGTTATCGTCTCTCATCGTCCGTCATTTTTAAAACTCTGTAATCGACATTTTATATTGCAGGATAAAAATCTCGTAGAAGTAAAAAATGATACTGTATATAACAATCATGCTGCTAGTGCATAGGTAATGACATGAACATCGCTCAAATAAATTCAGCTACAATCGCTAATGTAGAAAATAAAACACCGATTTTGCCATTTTCTGAACGACTGGCAAAAGCCCTGCGTAGCGACAAACTCGATGAGTTTAAAGATGATTCTCCTTATGCCAGATGCATCATTCCCTTACTAAAAGAGCTCGGTTGGCACAATTATGCGCGTGAGCTTCTAGAAGCCCTGCCACATTTTTCTGAACAACTTGAGCTGGTTGATCTGAGAAACATTCTAGTCTCCATCGGTTATGAAAGCATACCAAAAAAAATACTTCTGAATGATATAAAAGCTGAGTTATATCCATGTCTGTTTGTCACAGATGAAAATAAAGTGCTTGTTTTGCTCAACAGGGATAAGCATGACATTAATACTTTCAATGCACAGACTGACAAATATGAAACCATAAAAGAAAAAAATATTAATGGTACCGCATATGTCTTTACAGACACACAGCCAAGTCACGGAATGTCGGTAAACGATGCAGGTGACGCCTGGTTTTATAAATTAATTAACCGTTTCAAACATCTCATCATTCATTTATTGGCGATGACCTGCTTGATAAATTTAGTCGCGCTCGCTGTACCACTGTTTATTATGGTTATTTATGACAAGGTGATTGGTGCAAAATCAGCCGAAACTTTACCTTATCTGATAACTGGTATTGCCGTGCTTCTAATCGCAGATCTATTTCTGCGTTACTTGCGTGCACAGTTACTCGGCACAATTGCTGGACGAATAGACTATCTAATAGGTACTGAAACATTCAAACGACTACTATTCCTGCCACCTGTTTTCACAGAAAGATCAACTGTTGCATCACAGCTTTCACGCTTAAATCAGTTTGATTCAGTGCGTGATTTTTTCACCGGTACAAATGCTGCGATGACGCTTGAAATTCCATTTGCGATATTGTTTATAAGTGTAATAGCGATACTTGCAGGCTGGTTAGCTATAATCCCTGTCGCCGTCATCTTTGCTTATATTATATTTGGCACCTTCTGGATGCCATACACTAGCTCAAAAGTAATGCAGTCTGGCGTTGCAAAAACAAATAAGCAACGCATGCTAATGCAGAGCCTGGATGGCAGACAAGAGATAAAATCTATCGGTGGTGAGTCAGTCTGGTGGGAACGTTTTCGCGAAACTTCCGGCGATGCGGTAATGGCAAGCTATAATACTTTCAAAGCCAGCAGTATATTGAGCATCGTTTCACAAACACTGATGTCTCTGGCAGGAGCCTCCACCATAGGATTTGGTACGCTGATGGTTATAAATGGTGACATGACCATCGGTGCACTAATTGCAACTATGGCACTGGTCTGGCGCGTATTATCGCCTTTACAGTCAGCATTCTTATCATTTTTTAAATTTCAGCAGCTGAGTAAATCGATCTCACAGATCAATCAATTAATGCGTCTCAACGTTGAACAACATTCAGGACAATCCAGTTTATTATTATCTCAACTTGAGGGCCATATCAATGTTGAACGTGTCAGTTTCCGTTATAGCCCTGAAGAGAATCCTGCATTGCTAGGTGTTAGTTTCGATGTTAAGCCCGGTGAAATGATCGCTATCTGCGGTGATACTGGGGCTGGAAAATCAACACTCGTTAAGTTAATCGCCGGTATGTATCGCCCACAGGCAGGATCTTTTTCAATCGATGAACTCGATATTCGCCAACTAAACGCCATGGATCTACGCCGTGCTATTTCATATGTACCACAGATCACACATATGTTCCACGGCACTATCGAACAGAACATGCGCTTGAACAACGTTCTTGCAACCGACGCTGATCTGCGTCGCGCAGCAGAAGAAGCCGGCGTACTTGATGACATTCTTTCTTTACCTGAAGGCTTCAGTACCAGAATTGGTGCCAACACAGCCGATCATATGCCTCCGGGATTTTTGCGTGCTCTTTCTATGGCACGTGCATTTGTTAATCCCGCACAGATTTTATTACTCGATGAGCCCGGCGCGTCACTCGACAACGAAAGTGATCTACGATTAATGAAGCAACTTAAGGAACTCAAAGGTAAACGTACCATAATTATGGTGAGCCATCGCCCTACTCATATTAGGATTGCTGATAGAGCCGTTCTTATGGAACAAGGTATATTATAATAAATTTTTGCGCCCAATACCAACAGCAGCTGGATATTCAAAAATTAAGTCTGAGCGCGCTGAACGAATCCGAAATCACCAAGCATATTCTGGGAATTTTCCCCAAGGCGCGGCTGCCAAAGGATGTCATCAAAGAGGTTACCGAAGTCAGCCAGGGCAATCCTTTGTTTCTGAGTGAAATTTTGCGCAAGATGGTTTTAGATCAGAAAATCACGCTCCGTGGACAGCAATGGGTCGTTAAGCCCATCGAGGCAGGCTACCTTCCCCGATCGCTGAAGGAGATCGTGGCCCAGAAAATTGATGCCCTGGATGAAGAAAGTCGGCAAATCCTCGACCAGGTCTCAACGCTGGGCGAGCATGTCTCATTAAGCATGCTCACCGGGAGTTGTGAAAAAAATGAAGCCAGAGTTCTGGAATTTATTGACAAGGCCGTTGAGCAGGGACTGCTCAGTACGGATTTTGACAGCGATTGG
>CAWBXM010000130.1:0-53748 GCA_963792545.1 uncultured Gammaproteobacteria bacterium
GAAAAATAATGGCAGTGCCACAGTGATACTGCCAGCAGTGATTGCAATCGGGTGAAAATCGGGTTGCTGCTGTTTTATCAGCACTGAGCCAATAGATTGTGAAGTCGTGCTTATAACGGTTGCTAGTATACCTAGCATAGCGAAGGTTGAGATTGATACTCCCTCGACAAAAACTACAATTAAGCCGATAAAACCAGTCGACATACCAAATAGCCGTGTGCCTGACAGTCGGGAATCTTTTAATATCAGACTGGCCAGTACACTGGTGATGATGGGCGACAGGCCAAAAATCACAGAAATCCAGCCACTGGGAATATGCTGTGCTGCCCAGTAAACAAAACTCATCGCGATATACAGTGTAGAGCCGCTGACGAGATAGATGCGTTGCGCTTTTTTGTGCCAGGGAAAATTAATTTTCATTAAGTGCAGTAGAACGAGCAGGGCGATCAGGCCGATCGTCATACGTGCTGCAACTCCAAATTGAAAACCAACATCATGGCCACTCCACTTAATGGCTAATGGTGTTGTGCTCCAGATCAAGATAACCGAAATGTAAGATAACGGAACTGACACCTTGTGTACTCCATTGTTAATGAATAATTTTAAAAATAAATAGCAAAAGCATCGCGGAACAAGATTCCGCTCCTACGGGTGAGCGTTTATCTCTGGCTCTTCGTATTATATTGCCAATCCATGGGTATGCGTCACATCGCCATCTCTGGCTCTTTGTGCTATACCGCCCATCCCTGGGCATATACGCACCGCCTTCCCTGGCTCCTTGCGCTATACCGCCCATCCCTGGGCATATACGCACCGCCTTCCCTGGCTCCTTGCGCTATACCGCCCATCCCTGGGCATATACGCACCGCCTTCCCTGGCTCCTTGCGCTATACCGCCCATCCCTGGGCATATACGCACCGCCTTCCCTGGCTCCTTGCGCTATACCGCCCATCCCTGGGCATATACGCACCGCCTTCCCTGGCTCCTTGCGCTATACCGCCCATCCCTGGGCATATACGCACCGCCTTCCCTGGCTCCTTGCGCTATACCGCCCATCCATGGGCATAAAAAAGGCCGCTAATTTTGTAGCGGCCTTTTGAAATTCATTAGTATGATTTAGTTACATAATTGAATGATCAAAAGGCGACCATGTTCGTTTCCAATGGAAGTGATCACATATGAGAATTGTTGCGATTTGTTCGTTTTGATACAGCATCATTCGATAGTGATTTATATTGCTGGAGCTGTCAATAAGTAATTGATAGTTTTATGAATTTTATGGTTTTCATAATTTTAAATAGTTAATTAGTACCTCTAGCTTGCTGGTAATGGTTGTGGCCAGGACTATAGTCATTTACATTGTAAAAAAACGCGACGGAAATCGGATTCTTTAACAGTATTTGCTGATGTGCTAATGATAAGTCATTGTTTTAGTGTGTGTCTGGAGTTGGCACTAAATTTGCTTATCATAATATTCGATATTACTTATACTGTTAAGAGATACATCTATGAAAAACTTAAGCTATGCAATTGGACTGGTAACGCTACTATTTAGTCAGGTCTCACAGGCGAATACGCTTATTCTGCCAAGCTTTTTTGAGCCGAGTCTAATCGGTGCGGGCGGCATTCTTGATAGTGAGTTTGGTCCAGGGAATATGCAGCGTATCGATGATAATCTTGACCAATACTGGAATGTGGCAGCGGATCAAGTTACGGTCACTGCTGTGGCAAAATATGCCGGTTTCTCTCAGAACTTTGGTTTTATTGACAGTAGTGATAATTTCACATCACTGCTTAATGTTCCATACATGAACGCGCAAACCAATACTTATAACATTGCTGATTCTGCTTTACCGTTCCGATTTGGTCTGGATCCTAGTGGTTCGCCATTGTTTAGTTCTGATCCAGCGGATAACGTTATTTGCGGCTGGTTCATCTGTTTATCGCCTAAGGATCATATGGTGAGCTGGTTAATTACTGATGGTCAATATGCTGGTGATTACATTCTGGCCTGGGAAGATCTGAAATTTCTAGGAGATCGTGATTATAATGATTTAGTGGTACGTGTTTCAGGTGTCTCTGTAGTGCCAGTCCCAGCTGCTGTTTGGTTATTTGCATCAGGTCTGTTTGCACTTATTACTGTTTCACGACGCAGTGGTGTCTAATATGTAACTAAAGGGCATCTCTATTCATTGCTTGTGCTCTAAAGTTTAAAAGCACACGGATGAAGAGCCACCGTTTTTTGACGGTGGTTTTTTTATGGAAAAGCAGTGATTTCAGTATTAATATAAACTCTGGTTTAAATAAATAGCGGTAACTGACAATGACGTTCATAAAAATATTTATAATTTTGATACTTTGTCTGTTAGGTACGCTGTTTTTTACGCTTCATAAAAATGACGCCAATCTGTTTCAGGCGCCAGGGTTTAGTAAGCGTTTAACTACCTTTTTAACAACTAATACTGCTGTTACCAAAAATAACCATGAGTTTGAAGAGTTACGTATGCCGGTTTTTGAAATACCGGCGGATGTTTTATATAATAATGTGATATTTGCGGGCAGTCAATTGGGCTGGCAAGTAGCTGCCAGCGATAGTGATGACCAGAAGATTTATTTTATCGTGTTATCACCCTTGTTTTTATTTAAAGATGATGTTTTCATTCAGGTTCAATTTATAGCGATGAATCAATCAACACTGTATATAGAGTCGAGCTCGCGTGTAGGACGTGCGGATATGGCTGCAAACGCTGGCCACATTCAGGCACTGATTAAAAAGCTTAAAATGATGTAAGGGCACCTCTATTAATTGCCTATGCTGATAATTTTTCACGAATAGACTCTATTCTGGTTATCAGTCTTTTCTTGTTTTCATCAGGTACTGTTTTTAGTTTATCGACACGGGAGTTAAACTCAGCAGTTTTTAGCAGCATGTCTTCGATCGTTTTCTCAGCTTGCGATTTGTTTAAGCCACAGCTTTTGGCGAAACGCGTAACGGCCTGTTGAAGGTTTATCGGGCTGTCACTATCGTCCTGTGTTTCACCATAACCACCAAATGGCATAACGCTTAACATATCGTGTTGCGCGTAGGCGCGCATCGGTGCCGGGTCATATATTTTTGAAAATTCTTTAACACCGTTACAGCAGCTTATAGACAGGTTTTCCAGATGCAGGTCGCCATTACCGGTAAGCAGGGCCATGAGCAAACGTTTGAACAGATGAGATTTTGCTTTACTAGTATCACTGATAAACTCGACCGGCGATACATCGATTGCCTGTGCAATTAGATCGTAACGATAATCATAGTGATTGTTTAAAGGTATGCCTGAGGCGAATACGGAATACAGGGTTTCGCTACACAGGGGGGCGTTGTTCTGATCACGATCAAATCGCTCGATAGCCAGTGCGGGCATGCCTTTGAAAACACAGTGCCAGTAGCGTGGTACATCAAAATCGGCTTCGCGATGCATTTCATAGGCGAGCATCTCCAGTTCGATAATGCCGGGATAACGTGTGGTCTGTTCGAATTTGAGTACCACGTCAATAATGCCTGGTGTTCTTACTTGGGTAGGTAAGCCGATGCGGCCATCCCAGCCAGATGCGGGTATGGATAATAATAGTTTAGGAATAGCGCCGCCAACACTGGGAGTAGGTCCTACAGTCTGGATAAAAACTTCGATGCCCTCTTCAAACCATGTCATAAACTGTTTTAATGAAAAGCCAAGCTCATCGCTGATCTCCATTAACTGGTGATCCGGTGGATTGGCGTACCAGTTTTCTGCGCTGTTATTGTCTTCAAAAATATCAAGATGACCGATGCCGCCGTGGCCGGAAATTTTTAGTATTTCCCAGTCCGCGTTAAAGCTTGTCATGCCCTGACTGGAGAATGATTGTTTATGTTTTGTTTCCAGATATTTTAGTGCCAGGTTGCGTTGGAAATTATCCGTGCTCCGTGGAGGAATTAGTGACTGTATTGGTGGAAATAAATCAAAAGGTTGTTTGCGCTCGCGGCTAATACTTGTGTTGCCATAAAATTCAGGGGCGTAAACCAGTCCGAGGCCGGGTAAACCCAGTTGCAGATAATTGTCGTCGTAAGTGAATCGGCACTCTTTGTCGGTGACATAGAGTCTGCCCATGCGGTTTGGCTGACCACCCAGGCGTGTCCAGACGACGGCCTCGCGATCAGTGTTCATGTGATGAAGGGAAGAGCGTGCCTTCCTGCACTTTGTCAGCCACCGGGTTATCGGCAATTAACTTTAGTTTGAGGCCGACGACCTGTGCCAGCTGCAATACCGTACTAAAGCTCAGACTTGAGTTCTTTTTGGCGCGGGACAGTGTTTCCTGACGAATACCGGCACGGGCAGCAAGTTGCCCCTGACTGATGCCTTGCGCCTTGGCGGCGTCGACGATCTCGTTAATGATGCTGGATTCAGTCATTGTGATTTAAAACTCATAATAGAGCTTTAAGAATAGCTAATTTGATTATAAAGTCAAATATTATTTATTGATTTATATATCAATAGTTATATCGAATATAACTATTATTGATTTTTTTATCAAAAAAGGTATTGGTCAGGGCGGTGCTTATAGATTGACTGATTGTTATTGATTCTTTTATACGGTTAAAAACTTTAAAAGCGATTCACCACAGAGACACAGAGGGCACAGAGAAAAACTTTCTATTGTTAAATGCGCCGTAGGCGCAGTTAACAAATTAAAACTCTGTGCCCTCTGTGTCTCTGTGGTGAAAATTTTTGATGTTGTTTTGGCGTTCGAACTTCTGGACGCTATCGGTCATTTTTATTGCTCAAACAGCTCCGCCTCCATCGACAGGTATACCTGATACGCATTAATGCGGTTACCCTCTTCAAAAGCAGGTAAATTTTTAAACTCTGACCAGTCCGCATCGGCATAAACTTCATCAAAAGGCTCGAGGTCTTCGATGCCTGTGCCCATCACTTTTCGCAGGTAAGCAAGATAGCGTCTTGTTAATGAAATAGTATTTTTCGGGTCTTTAGACGCTGGGCCGTGACCTGGGACGAGAGCAGTCAGGCCGCCGGTTTCAAGTCTGGTTAGTGTGTCCAGCCATTTCTTAGAGTCGGCACTGCCAACAAATGGAATGCGTTCCTGGAAAATGATGTCACCAGAAAATAAGACTTTATCAGGCTCTACTAGCATAGTTAGATCGCCGTCAGAGTGTGCTTTACCCATGAAGTTGAGGGTGAAAGTTAATCCACCCTGTGTGAATTTTGTCGAGCTGGAAACTGTAGTGTCTGGTAGTACCAGATGGGTGTTTTCATTCACCCAGGGGTCGAGTGAGAACTGGCGCTCTTCGAGGCGGCTTTTTGCAGCATCTGACTGGATGTATTTTTGTGCGCCATAAGGTGCGATGATCTCAGCACCTAGCTCTTCGAAAACTTGCAGGCCGTATATATGATCAGCATGGTAGTGACTGACCACCACTTTTTTAATGGGCTGGTCGGTAATCGTTTTGATCTTTTTCACCAGCTTATATGCCAGTGAAGGTGTGCCTAGTGAATCAAAAACAACAACACCGTCGTTGGTGACCACAAAACCGGCGTTGGAAATAAAACCTTCGTTATCAGTGGCGATGCCCGGTATGCCTTCGACGTAATAAACATGCTCGGAGACTTTTTTAACTTCCATTTTAACGTCTGAAGGCGCGTATTTTATTTTGCTATTTTGTGCCGAGTTTTGCTGTGCCTGAGTTTGAGCTTGAGCAAGCAGTGGTAGGCCTGGTAAGGCAAGCAGCGTTATAAGCAGTAGTTTATTGCATGTATGCATGTCCTTCCTCATATTGTAGTCGAACAATCTCAGCGTCACCCATCGGTACCATTTCGACAAAACCGTGAATATCTTTCGGCGCATAACCTTGAGATTGTGCGGCTATTTTACACATTTTAATTTTTATCGCTTCACTCACGACCAGGCTTTGCGCACGATGCATGAGCTCCTTGTATTTAGGGTAGTTTTTGATGGCGAAAAAGTTGAGTTCTGCTCCGTGCAAGACCAGCACGATGGATTGTTCAAATGGGTCAGCGCCGGTAATAGTGCTTAGGTGGCTGGCGCGATCAAGCACGCTTTCTATTGCCTCGGCAGTTTTAACATGCACGTCATAAACGACTTTTTGTGGTTTGTATTCGGTCGGAGTCAGGGAAGCGCCACCCCAGGGGGCATTATCTGCATTACCGGCAATAGCTGATGTATTTAATAAGGAGAAGGATAATAATAGGAATAATAGTGGTTTGGTCATGGGCTTTTTCCAGTGGATGTGGGATTTAGCTTTACATTACACTGTTAGACGAATCAAAGAGTAAGATATTCACTGGGATAGTCGCCTGTAGTGATAAACGGCTGGAAGTATGTGGGGAAATAAAAAAGCGGTGTGAGTAACCAGCTCACACCGCTTGAGCTAACCTCCAGGAGAGTGAGGATTAGCGGAGGTATCAGCCGTAGGAACTATGAAAACCTACGACGAAGTAATATTAATATTTACCCTGAATTAGGTAATTGATGCAAGTCAATTAATTATCATGTTTTACAGTTACTGACGAATTAAAGCTTCCTTTTGTAATTTAGTCAGGTTTTTGATCTCATATTCTCTTTTGCAGGCATCGGATCGTGAGTTTGACGGTTCCTGATAAACCAGTGTTACCGGTCGTCTGGCGTGTGTGTATTTGGCACCATTTTTTTCGATGCCATTATGTTCATCCAGTCGTTTGAGTATGTTCAGTGTAACACCAGTGTACAGGCTGTTATCGGCACAACGCAGGATGTAAACAGACCAGCTTTTTAGCTCAGACGACATCTTTTAGTTTTAGAGATCAAACCTAAATAGCATCAAGTTTTCGCATTGAAGAGGGGAGCAATTTCATATCGACTAAGGCCGTAACAAACGCTTTGCCAAAACTGGCTTCGTCTTCATAAACCATTTTGTAGTATTGTATTTTCATGGTCATGGCGCTGCCAAAGATTATCGAAAGAAAAGTTAATATAGAACCTAATGCCAGTGTCGACATGCCGGTGATACCTTGTCCAATAGTACAACCAAGCGCTAACACACCGCCAAAGCCCATTAATATGGCGCCGAAGAAATGATTGAAAAAATCTTTCAGGTCAAAAAACCACTCGATACGAAAAGACCTGGAGATGAGCGACCATATCAATGAGCCCAGGATGACACCAAATACCGAGATTAAACCAAAGGTTAAAAGGGCAGAGTCAAAACTGTTTTTTATGTAGCCGTAAGTTTGTCCAATAGGGTTAATAAAGGTGAACGACTGTGAGTTAAGTGTGCGGCCGGTAGCCGGTTTGCCAGTATCGTCTTCTGCCAGCATGTCCCATTCTTCGTAGTAGCTAGACAGTGAATAGTCCGTGTCGTCAGCCAATATTGTCACATTACTGCTGACATACCAGGCAGTGATAATGATTAGACCAATAGCTACACCGCTTAGAATGTTATCTTTACCGCTTCTGAAGTCGGCAGATTTAAAGATGTAAAATAACATGCCTGCTGCCACGACGATGCCCGCGATAAGCCGTGCTGTTTTAGTGTTGCTACTGCTGACCTCGTTGCTAATCAGAGCGCCGATATCCTGGTTGCCATTCAGGTCGATCGCCAGCGGATTTACCCAGTCATAGAATAAAACGCTGTATAAGGTTTTGTCGCTATCTGGAAATGGGTTGGTCATGTAGTAAGCGATAACAGCGATAATGATAAACACCATGATTGATTTTATATTGCCACCACCGATACGAATGAGCGTTTTATTTCCGCAACCACTGGCATAGGTCATACCGATGCCAAACAAGAGGCCACCGAGGATGTTTTCTACAAAGATCAGCTGCGAGCCGCGATAGCCCGGAAAAGTGTCAGTAACATTGACCAGTCCCATGTATTCAAAGACACTAACCCCGAAGGTGGCAACAGCGATGGCCAGCAACCAGGCTCTAAATCGTCCATAGTCACCGATGTTGACCATGTCAGAAACAGCACCCATGGTACAAAAATTTGTTTTATTGACGATTGCGCCAAGAATGACGGAAATAATGAATGTGGACCATAAAAAGAAGGAAAGACTTTCAGCGAATGATTCAAAAATCATATTGTTACCTTAACGGGGTGGGTGAATAAAAACACAGTTCCTTTGCTGAAATTTCAGATTATACGGGGTCTATCCTGAAATTAAAGTGTTTTGTGATTTCTTATCGAGGGATAGACGTGAAACCAGTGTTTTTATTCCCGTTTGCTGTGCAGTAAGAACTGCGCAATAAGGGCAGTACAGCAAGATTAATACAGAGGCTTTAATGCCGAGATATGATGATCTTTTCGTTTGAAAGATTGCTCATTTTTAAAAGCCGCTAATAACGTTTTTTTGTCCCAGGAAGGTTTTTTCGGATTATAGAGTGATTGATTAAGTCGTTCGAGTTCGATAGATAGTTCCGCTGAGCATCGTGCAGAGATAAGTGACAGGTTGCTGATGGTATTGTCAGCGTAAAATATTTTCGCCCATTCGATAAGTGCCTCTTTAGTGTGCTCAGCATCATTATTTTTAGCCTGTTTTACTACAGAAGAAGTTGCCGCTTTTAACGCAACCGAGCTTGTTACAACTTTTTGTTTACCTGGGATGCGGTCTGAGGGTTTCTTTTTAAACAATAACAGTAAGGTAATCAACCAGGCGATACCGAGTAACAGGCTGAGCCATTTCCAGTAGAGCTGTTCGACGGGATGCGGGGCAGCCGCTAGTGGTGTTACTTTGTCGTTTTCTACCGCAGGTATCGCTTGTGGCGTTTGCGAGCCAGTATTTGTGCTTGCCGTATTCGTTGTGTTATCTATTACCGTGGTAGTTGCGGCGTTTCCGGTGGCGGTGATGACGGTTTGTTCGATGCTAGCGGTTTCAGCTTTATTGGTTTTAGTGTTCCACCATTGCAGCTTGATTTCGGGCAGTGTATAGCTGCCTGCGTGACTTGGTATTAAAGCGATTTTGATCTGTTTGAGGCCTGTAATGCCGCTAGCGGGATCACTGCTACTGGTTCTGTTTTCGGTAACAGGTTTATCTGGATACTGTTTTAAGCCACTGACTTCTTCAAAGCTGAGATCCGGTAACTGTGCACTGGTCAAACCTTCTGCGGCGATAGTGATGGTGCGAGTGACCGGTTCGCCGGTTTTGATATGTTGGATATCATCAGACCATTCCTCAATTAGCTGAAGCTGTGTTGATGGTAACCAGTCCTGCAGGTTGATAGTAGCAGGGGCTGCTTTAACCGTTGCGGTAACGGCTTTGCTGCGTAGACGTTTTAGCTGTCCGCTCATACGAAACTGATCAAAAATAGTTCGTGCTTGAGAGCTGTTAACGCGACTCTCAAATGTAACAGGGTTAATTTTTAGCTGGCCGCTTTTTTGAGGAAAGATAGCATAACGGCGTTCGATAACTTCATAACGGACACCATTACGTGTTGTCTGATATTGGCTATCCTCGCCAATTTTTTCAATGATTGCGTCGGCATCATTGGTTTTAGGTTCTGACAATGATGCACCGGTAATGCTTACTGTGCGTAGTAACCGAACAGTGTAGATGAACTGTGACTGCACCCAGCCGGACTTTTTATCCAGCGTGCTTTCTAAGAATATCTGTGCTGGTACGGTGGCCTGACCATCAGGTGAAACACTGTTAGGTGAAGAGCTGTTAGTTACGGTTATCTGTATCGCCGGGCTGATGTCGCTGCCAAAGGCAATGGCAGGTATGGTGAACTTGCCAACGTCTTTTGCAATCACGGTTAGATCCCATGATTTTTTCATGCTCCAGTTGCCGTTGATAGAGCGCATGTTGGTGCTCTGACTGCTGCTTAATACATCGAAATTTTTGTACACAGGTGAGAAGTCCGGGTCATCATCAACACTGCTGTCTGCTTCATAGATTAGATGAAATGAGTCATCCAGAGTTACCGGGTTACGGCTGGTTGTTACCACGATGTTGCTGGCTTGCGCCAGTGCATCGATTGCTGCTAAGCCGAGTCCGACAATAATCAGTAGTGAAATCAGCAGTTTGTTTTTATGTGTCTTTTTTACCATGGTTCTTTGTCGTCTTTTTGGTTAGGTGCCTGTTTATATTGATAATAAAACTTGCGCCTTAAAAGGCCGCCCGGATCATCAGGAATTCGCTTTAACCATTGTTCAGTAGCTTTTTCATCTTCGGTAATCGAGGCTTCCACTGGATTAACTTCAACTTCCGCAGGTTTTTCTTTTGAGTCACTATTCTCTACTTGTTCTGATTCGTTGGGTTCTGACTCTTCGGGTTCTGTTTTGTCAGTATCATTCTTTTGTTCATTTTCTTTTTGCTGCTGCTCATACTGGCTTTGTTGCTCTTCTTGTTCTTTCTTTTCAGCAGCTTCATCGCGTTGTTTGAGCTGTTTTTCTTCTTCAGCTTGCTGATCATTTTTATCTTTTGACTGATCAGATGATTGTTGTTGTGAATCCTGTTGTTCTGAATCTTGTTTATCTGTGTCTTGATTCTCTGAGTCTTGCTGATTCGAATCTTGATTTTCTGAATCCTGTTTCTGGGAATCTTTATCGCCAGATTTTTTATCGTCAGACTGCTGGTCATCGGAATCTTTGTCATTTTGTTGCTGGTTTTGTTGTTGCTCTTGCTGCCTGGTCAGCGCCTGTTTTACCTGCTCACGATTATATTTAGCATCTTCATTATTGTTGTCGAGTTCGATGGCTTTATCGTAAGCCTTAATCGCTTCCTCGTATTTGCCAAGTTTTGCTAGCGCATTAGCTTTATTGTAATACGCATCGTTGTGCTCGCTATTTTCGAGCGCTTTTGCTGCGGCTTCATAATCACCTTTTCTATAATAAGCACTGGCTTTCCAGTCAGGGTCAGTGAATTGTCTGGCAGCAGTTTCATTATCCCCTTGTTCGAACGCTTTCATGGCTTTTTGGTCAGGGCTGAACCATAGATTTTGTGCATCTATTATCGGTGCTGTTGTTGTCGCAGTGTCTGTTGCCTCGGCCGCGTAGGCGGGTTGTGGCTGTAATGCAGAAAAGATCAGTAAGCAAGGCAGTGCAAAAGGCAGTAGTACGGCTAACCAGCCTTTCCTAGACCACAATGCAGAAAAAAACAGTAATGGCAGTAATAGCCAATAGCCTTCTTCCTGCCAGATGTCAGCATCAAGATTTTTGTTATCCGTGTTTTGTTCAACGCTGGATGACTGAAACAGGCGGCTTAGTTTTTCAACATCTTTGTCACCTGCTCGGATGCCTGTGTACAGACCACCGCCAGCGAGTGCGTAACGCTGTAATCTAGCGGCATCGAGTTTCGGTATGACGATAGCGCCGTTACTGTTTTTTAAGAAACCCGCCTCGACGGGTACCGGCGCACCTTCAGCAGTACCGATACCAAAAATCGATAGACGGTAGCCCTGTGATGCAACTTTTTTGATGGCGCTTTCATCAGCTGAATGAATGTCATCGGTGATGACCAGGATATCACCATTGATAACGCCTGCCTGCTGAAACAGTGATAACGTTTTACTCAGGGCAGTCGATAGCTGGCTGCCCTGGGCTGGCATCATGTCTGTTTCCAGTGATGGCACAAGGTTGGCGATGGTGGCATTATCATCGGTTAGTGGAGTGACGACAAAGGCGTCAGCGGCATAAACGATCAAGGCAGTCTGGCCAGTTTTTCTTGTTTTTAGAATGTCCAGCAGCTCCAGTTTGGCGCGCGCCAGTCGTGAGGGTTTGATGTCGGTGGCATCCATAGATTGTGATAGATCTAACAGTACTACCAGTGAAGACTGTTCACGGTATACCGGCTGCGGTAATTTTTTATAGACCGGGCCGGCGAGTGCCGTGATGCACAGACTGGATGCGATAAAGGCTAAAATCAACGGGTAACGGCGTTGCTTTACACTGTTCGATCTACTTAAAACAAAAGGCATTAACTGCGGGTCGATTACCGACGTCCAGTTTTTATCATTCAGTTTTTTTGTACTGGCCAGCATCAGGAATAGTATTACCGGGATGAAGGCATAGAACCAGTCTGCACGGATGAAGTGCAGCTGTTCAAAAATTAATCTGGCATTGTTTATTATCTCATTCATCGGAGGTTGTACCTGGTGAGTGAGTCGTGCTGCCAGATGAGAATTGCGGCAGATACAGTAACAGAGAAAGAATGGCTGCAATGGTAAAGCTGGCGCTTAACGGGATGTAAAGCAGGGATCTTATCGGGCGATAGCTTCTGATATCCTTTTCTGTTGGTTCGAGTTTGTCTAGCAGTTCATAGATTTCCTGTAGGTCGCTGGTGTTATATGCCCTGAAATATTGGCCGCCAGTGATTTTAGCGACTTCTTTTAGAGTGGCCTCATCTAATTCACGTGAGCCTCGATTACCGATGCCGATGGTGTGAATTTTCAAACCTTTTTTGGCGGCAAGTTCTGCGGCTTTCAGTGGCGTGATTTCGCCACGGTTGCTGACGCCATCGGTAAGTAAGATCAAAACACGGTCATCTGCAATATCGCGTTTGATCTTATTGTCCGATTGCTGCCGGTTAAGTTTTTCCTGTTGTCGGTTCAGCCTTTTTACCGCAAGACCAATGGCGTCGCCAATAGCAGTCGCCTGGCCAGCGAGTCCCGTGACAGCTTCCTGCAATAATATATTGACGGTCTCCCGGTCAAAAGTTAGTGGCGCCTGAACATAAGCCTGATCACCAAAAAGAATGAGTCCTATGCGATCACCGACACGTCTTTCGATAAATGCGCTGGCTACTGCTTTGGTGGCAACGATGCGACTAATTGAACGTTGGTTGTGGCGGATCGGTAAGTCCATGCTCTTTGAAATATCGATAGCCATCATTAGATCACGGCCGCTAACGGGTAGCTCAACGGTGTCACCTGTCCATTGCGGGCGGGCCGCTGCAATAATCAATAAGACCCAGGCCAATGTATATAACAGCAGTGGCCAGCGCGTTTTATTGCTGGCGGATATACTGTCCGCCGCTACCTGGAAGTCGGCAAGATCGGGTACCCGTAATGCGGCTTCATTGCTCTTTTTTGCTGCGGGCAACAGTAAACGAAATAATAACGGCAACGGCAGGGCGGCTAACATCCAGGGCCAGAGTAATGTCATCATGAGTCCGCAACCTCTTTTAATGGCAGTGGTTTGCTGTGTGATGATAGTAGCCAGGATTCACACAGACGGATTAACGCTGAAGTGTCGTAATCTGTTAGAGAATCTTCTGACTGATAAGGCGCAGAGATAAGCACCTTGCCGACATCACTTTGAAACTTGAGATCGTTCAATGGTTTTACATTGCTTTGATCTAATAGCGCCAGCCATTTCTCACCGGTTAAACCCGCAATATACTTTGCCGGATAAAAACTAATACTCGCGCGGCGTAATAATACTGATAGTGATTTAGCCAGCTGTGATTTATTTTTTGTTTGTTCAAACTGTCGTTTGATGTGTTCAATCTCTGTGCTGATGTCTCTTTTTAGCTGACGGCTTAGATAAATTTTTCGTATCACATAAATACTGACCAGTAGTAATACAAAGCTGGCTAGCACTATCCACCAGCCAGGCGCAATCGGCCACCATGAGATCGGATCAGGCAGGTGAATGTCCCTTAGATCCAATGATTGTGGATCTATTTCCTGTGGGTTAACGGCTTGTGGATTAACGCCTTGTGAATCTATGGCTGCCGGGTTCATTTATCTAATGTTGATGCTTTTTTCATGCTGAACGATACTGTGCTCTATGTGATGAGGCGTTATGCGTACCTTTGATGCCCAGTCCTTTTTTCAAGGTCTCTAAAATATCGTCGTCAGTTGAGATATAGATGATATGTATGCGATGTTTGCGGCAAAAGTTTTTCAGTTGTTGTTTACGATCCAGGTAGTGCTGGTGATACCGCTCTCTGGTTTTTTTGTTTGTGGTCTGCAACTGCAGCTCTTTGTTGCCGTCGCTTAATTTATAGCTGCCCGATGCTGGTAAGTTAATTTCGAACGGGTCAGAGATATCGATGAAGATAATATCGTTGTTTCTTGCTGTATTGGCGATATGTGAATAATCATTTTCCTGCAGGCCATGAAAGTCACTGATCATGAATATCAGGCTGCCAGGATGGGTGATTTTTCGCAGACGTGAAACCGCAGATACTTTATTTTTGTCCGCAGCTTTGCTTTGGCTGCTGCTCCTGGCATGTTTTTGCTGGCCGGATAACCAGGCGCTGTGTTTGGTGCAGCGGCCGATGAAATCCAGTACAGCAGTTTTGCCACGACGAGGTTTGCTGATTACCTGCTCCTCTGGAGAAAAAATTAAACTACCGACGCGGTCGTTATTCTTTGACGCACTCCATGCGAGCAGACTGGCAACCTCTGCAGCGATAACAGCTTTATATTTATTGCGGGTGGCGAACATCATCGATGGGCCGAGGTCCAGGTAGATCAACACAGGTCTTTCGCGTTCTTCACGAAAAGTTTTACTGTGAGCAGTGCCGGTACGAGCAGTTACGCGCCAGTCCATATTGCGGATGTCATCACCCGCCTGATAGATACGTGACTCATCAAATTCCATGCCCCGGCCTTTAAACGACGAGATATAAGCGCCGCCCTGTTTGGCGTGGATCTTGCCACTATCCAGCGGTAGCTGATTGGCGGACAGGCGTAACTGGATAAGTGATTGCTGGCTTATCCAGGTAATACCTTCGGCTGATTTATCGGTGTTTTTATTCATGTAAGTTATTGTCTGCAGATGAAAGCGGTTAAAAACGAAACAATTATGTATTGTTGTTATCGTCCATCTGTGGAAAAATTATTTTAAGGTACCGCTACACGTGAGATGATCTCCTGGATAAAGCTATCAGGTGTTACGCCATCGGCTTCTGCTTCGTAACTTAAGATGACACGATGACGCAGTACGTCGAAGGCGATGGCCTGAATGTCATCGGGGCTAACAAAGTCGCGCTGATCTAACCAGGCATGAGCGCGAGCACAACGGTCGAGTGCGATGGTAGCGCGCGGGCTAGCGCCATACAGTAACCAGTTAGCCAGGTCGTCCCCATAGATGCCCGGGTTGCGAGTGGCCAGTACCAGTTGTAATAAATACTCTTCAAGGTTGTCGTCCATGTAAACATCGAGTACTTCACCGCGAGCATCAAAAATACTTTGTTGGCTAATTTTTTCGACAATTGCAGTGTTGGTTTCAGTAGATGTTCTGCTTTCCTCTCTAGCTTCGTCGCGCACTAGTCGCAGAATTTCTTTTTCCGCGCGCTGCATCGGGATAGCCGATGCTGACGTGCATCAAAAAACGGTCTAGCTGAGCTTCAGGCAAAGGGTAGGTGCCTTCCTGTTCGATTGGGTTTTGCGTTGCCATTACCATAAATAGTTTTGGTAATGGGTAGGTTATTTTGCCAACAGTAATCTGGCGCTCTGCCATGGCTTCCAGCAAAGCTGACTGTACTTTAGCGGGCGCGCGATTAATCTCGTCAGCCAAAACCAGGTTATGAAATAACGGCCCCTGCTGGAAATGAAAACTACCTTCCTGTGGCCGGTAGACTTCGGTACCGGTTAAATCAGCTGGTAACAGGTCGGGAGTGAACTGTACGCGATGAAAGTTACTCTCGATACCTTCGCCTAATATTTTTATGGCTTTGGTTTTAGCTAAACCGGGAGCACCTTCAACCAGCAGATGTCCATCTGCCAGTAGTGCGATTAACAGGCGGTCAACCAGTTTTTCCTGACCGATGATATGATTTTGTATGTGTTGCTTGAGATGGAGTATCGATTTTAGATTGGACATGTTCAGCTTTTCATTCACCGTATTATTTTGGGTTATAGATGGTTTGTTACGAAGACTTTCATGATGGATAAAAGTTCATTATAAGTTTGACGGGGTATCTTAGCTTTATTTATCGTATAATATGTGAGTCTATTTTAAATTTCCAACATCAGGTGCCTTGTCAAGAGAGAAATTTCTTAAAAGAGGATAATCGGGAAGTTGGTGAATTCGACCAGTTTGCTAAAATCTGGCTCGAATGAATCCAACGCTGCCCCCGCAACGGTGATTGGTGAGAATTGTTCGACCACTGCGAAGCTTTTTCCAATGCGAAGCCGCTTCATGGGAAGGGAATAATTCAGGAATTCGTCAGAGTTCACACCATAAGCCCGGAGACCGGCCTGTTGATTTTATACATAAGTCGCGGCGGGCGATATGGTATTGCGTGCCCTGATTTTTAGCAGGAGCGCTTTCCCTGTTGCCTCCATTAATATTTTGGAGGATCTCATAAAAAATCTATTCTTAAGCGGTGCTTTGGCAGCAACGGCGGGGTTCACTTTACCTGTAATTGCTGATGTTGCACCTGTGACTGAAATCCCACCTGTTATCGTCAGTGCTGCTCGCACAGAGCAGAGCACATTAACCACGCCGGCGAGTATCAAGATTATTTCTCGTCAGCAGATCGACGACAGTGGTGCTAGCAATATTGTCGAAGTCTTACGTGGTCAGGGTGGCGTACAGGTTGAAGACTTATATGGTGACGGCAGTCGGGCAACGATTGATATGCGCGGCTTTGGTGACACCGCAAGTTCCAATACGCTGATACTGGTTGACGGCAGGCGGTTAAATAATCCCGATATCGGTTCGCCCGACCTGAACAGTATCGTGCTCGATGATGTTGAACGTATCGAAGTGGTCCAGGGCAGTGCCGGTGTTCTATTCGGTGATCAGGCCGTCGGTGGTGTGATCAATATTATTACTCGCAAGCCGGGTGCGTTAAGGCATCTATTAAAGTTATCAGCAGGCAGTTATAACACTGTTAATGTGTATGGTATGACCTCTCAGGCGCTGGATAATGGACTCAGTTATCGGCTTTCTGTGGATGCACGTGACTCGGATAATTACCGGGATAACAACGAGTTATCCTACCTTAATGGTTTTGGTAAATTAGCTTATGACTATAGTAGCGGTTCGGTTTTTGCGGAATTGCAGTATATCGATGACGAGCTAAATACGCCGGGGCCATTGTTTGCCAGTGAAGTTGCGGCAGATCGCCAGCAGGTTAACCCGAGTTTTGCTACTGACTATTCAGATTCGAGAACAAAGCTTGGCCGGCTGGGTCTGGTGCAGGAATTGAATGATAGCTGGTCATTCGAAGGTGAAGTTAGCAGTCGTAAAACAGATGGTGATTTCAGGATCAGTTTTGCAGGTTCTGCGCCATCGAACGAAAATTTTACCCAGGACCGAAAAGTAAAGGAGTTTAACTCACGATTTATCGGTTTTGTTCCGGCGCTGAATAATACCATGTTGACCATCGGTGCCGATGGGGTTGAAAGCGACTATAAATTAAGCACTGTATTTGGCGATCAATCCAATGATCAGTCACAGCGCTCAGTTTACGCACAGGCAATTATCCCGGTAAACAGGGTAGATGTTACAGCAGGGATAAGATACGCGAATGTGGATAATGATCTCCGTGATGCTGGCACATTCGCTATTTATCCTGCCGGCGTAAAAATAGACGATTCTGTAACCGTAGGCACCTTAGGTCTCGCTATTAAAGCCAGTGAGAACTGGCGTGTTTTATTACGCGCGGATCAGAATTATCGTTTTGCCAAAGTGGATGAGTTTTTACAGCCTGCGTATACGCCCGCGTTTACACCTGTGGTGTTGAAAACGCAGAAAGGTCTGTCTCTGGAAACAGGGGTGGAGTGGTCTCAGGGCAGCAATAATGCGAAAGTGGTTATCTATAAGCTGAAACTTGAAAATGAGATCGCTTTTGATCCATCAATTTTTGCGAACATAAACCTGAATGATACCAAACGCAAAGGATTGATTACCAGTGGCTACTGGAAAGCAACTCAGCGCTTGGGTTTTGCCGCCAGTTATACCTACACCGATGCAGAAGTGACCAGTGGGTTTGCAAACGGGAAAAATATACCGTTAGTGGCTGAGCATTCAGCTTTATTAAGTACAGATTATGTTATATCAGAAAGTTGGCAGGTCTTCGGTGAGGTCGTGGCAATTAGTGATCGGGTATTCGGTGGAGATTTTGACAATACACTGGGCAGGCTGCCGGGGTATGGCGTACTCAACGTTAAAGCGGAATATAAAGTCAGTGACTTTATCTTTAGCGGTCGTGTGAATAACGTGCTGAATAAGCAATACTCTGATGTTGGTCAATTAGGTTTTGATCCAAATGCAGGTTTTGCCCCTGCCGAGGCTTACTACCCGTCGCCTGAAATCAATTTTTTGCTGACAGCAGCATGGAACTTCAGATAATCTAGCGTGATGGACACTGTTTCAAAACCTATTATTGCTACTAGCACGCTGTCATTGCTTCTACACAGCCTGGTTGCTGCGGCTGTGTTGTTAGCTTATGGGCAAGCTGTAATACAGGATGAAGGCGTTGGCCGGGGTGTAGAGATTGAGCTGGTCAGCTCGGTTCTGGTGTCTGACCGAGAGGTCGCAGACCAGCAGTCCTCGGATATGTCAGTATCGCCGCAGGTTGTAGCGGAGGTCTCCTCTGAAGATCTGATGCGTTCGGCGCAAAAGTCGTTTGCAGAAAAAATACTGACGTCTTTAAGAGACGCACAGGTTATTGCTGTTATAAAGCCGGAAAAAGATGTGCGCATTGATAACGACAAAACCGGGCAATTGACTGACATTAAGCAGACGGCCACTCAGCAACGGGAGGTCCAACAACAGGATGTTCAGCCACAGGAGGTTCAACTTCAGCTGGGTGAGCATGAGAGTGTCGCCTCCATCGCGCAGGCCACCAACGCCTCACAACAGCAGCATGCAATACTTGAACTGTTGCATCAACGTATCAGTGATAATAAGGAGTATCCCTATCTTGCGCGTAAACAACGTCGTGAAGGTGTTGCCACCGTGGCCTTTGTTCTGCACCCTGATGGTTCGATCGAAAATGCACACCTGGTATCTTCTAGTCGTGCACGGGTGCTTGATCGTGCAGCCTTATCGGCGGTGAAAAACATCGCACCTTTCGAGGCTGCGCAACAATATCTTCAACAGTCTGAAACGTTTCAGGTGGCTGTCGAGTTCGACCTGCTATAGAGAATTTTCGTATGTCTAACAGATTATCAAAAATTTACACACGAACCGGCGACGACGGAAGCACCGGCATGGCGGATGGTTCGCGTCTAGCAAAAGATGACTTGCAGGTTCATGCCATCGGTGAGGTGGACGAGCTTAACAGCCAGCTCGCTGTAGTCGCATGTCATGTGCCAGAGGTTTATCTAGTCTCTATTCGATCGATTCAGAATAATCTGTTTGATGTCGGCGCTGAACTCACTTTGAAACAGAGTTTGATAAAGCAGGAGAGTGTTGACCTGCTTGAAAAATCACTGGATGAGCTGAATCAGTCATTGAAACCGCTAAAAGAATTTATACTCCCGGGCGGTGGCCTGGCCGCTTCGCACTGCCATGTGGCGCGTGCTATCTGCCGACGAGCTGAGCGTTCATTAGTCAGCTTAAATCAACAGGAAAAATTGAGCCATATTTTATTAGCTTATATCAATCGCCTGTCGGATTATCTGTTCGTACTGGCGCGAGCGATCAGTAAACAGCAAGGCGAGGATGAAGTTTACTGGAAATCAGAAAAGCTAAAAAATAGTTAACCACAGAGACACAGAGGACGCAGAGGTTTATTATAGCTGTGCCTGCGGCGCTGCATTAATAATGTTTTCTCTGTGCCCTCTGTGTCTCTGTGGTTAATTTTTTTGTGTTTTTAAACTCATGATAAAAATCGGCATCGACCTCGGTGGTACAAAAATTGAAGGCATTGCTCTATCAGAAGCAGGTGATGAATTATGTCGCCATCGTATAACCACACCACAAGGTGATTATCAGGGTACTTTGCTGGCGATTAAAAACTTGATCTATCATATCGAAAAACACTGCGCTGAGACAGGAAGCATTGGTCTGTGCACGCCCGGTTCGTTATCACCAGTCACCGGCCTGTTGCGTAATTCCAACTCAGTATGTATGAACGGTAAGCCGGTACTCACTGAATTACAGGAATTACTGCAAAGAGACATTCGCATTGCGAATGATGCCAATTGTTTTGCACTTTCAGAGGCTACAGACGGAGCAGCAAAAGATGCGGCAGTGGTGTTTGGCGTCATCATCGGTACCGGCACGGGTGCAGGTCTGGTTGTCGATAAAAAGGTTTTATTGGGAGCAAACGCCATCGCAGGTGAATGGGGGCATAATCCGTTGCCGTGGCCAGAGGATTTTGAACTACCGGGACCGGATTGTTATTGTGGTAAGCAGGGTTGCGTAGAAACCTGGCTTTCCGGCCCTGGCATTAGAGCACGACCATGAGCTACATAATAATGTTTTTATCGATGCAGAAACTTTAGATAATAGAGCGCATTCTGGCGATGAAGCAGCGAGTGAAACAATGCAACGTTATGAAGGCCGTATGGCGAGAAGCCTGGCGCATGTGATAAATATTGTAGACCCAGATGTCATCGTGTTAGGCGGCGGTATGGGAAATATAAAACGTCTTTATGAAAATGTGCCAAAATTATGGGGTGACTACGTTTTTTCTGATGTAGTGAATACAAAATTGGTTGCACCAGTACATGGTGATTCGTCAGGCGTTAGAGGCGCAGCGTGGTTATGGAACAGGTAGAAAATACAATCGGTACTGCGCACGGCAGTTTTCAGCTTGCAACGATTTCCCGTTCGTAAAAAAGAAACCTTGAGGGCATGGGACGCTGCTGATGAATACGTGCTGCAGTACCTCGATGATAATGACCTGCTGCATGATGATATCAGCCTGTTGATTATCAATGATGGCTTCGGCGCACTCTCTGTTCCGTTGAGTCACTATAGACCGGTAGTCATGACGGACTCCTATCTATCTATGCAGGCAATATCTGCAAATCTAAAAATCAACGATCTTGATTATGATTCAGTTACCATAATAAACAGTTTGCATGCCCCGGATAGTGTCCTCGATAAAACGGCCGATATAGTGATAATAAGGATACCTAAAAGTCTGGCGATGCTCGAAGACCAGTTGTACCGTATTCGATCTGCGATAGATGGTTCTACTAAAATTATTGCTGCTGGTATGACAAAAAGAATCCATACCTCGACCATGTCTCTATTCGAGAGGATCATCGGTCCGACCAGGACTTCACTGGCGCATAAAAAATCTCGCCTTATCTTTAGTGAGTTCGATGCCTCACTAATACCTTCAGAAAATCCATATCCAGATACTTACGAACTCGGTTATCAGTTAGATGATGTCGAGATAGAGATGATCAATCATGCCGGTGTTTATTCGAGAGACAAACTCGATATCGGTGCTCGTCTTTTTATCGAGAATCTACCGGCTGATGCACGCTATAAGACGATCGTCGACCTGGGTTGTGGTAATGGGGTGTTGGGTCTGATGGCAGCGATCAAAAACCCAGCGGCAAAAATGATTTTTACCGATGAATCTTATATGGCAGTGGAATCATGCATCGATAATTTCACCAAGGTATTCGGTGAGACACGTGAAGCCGAGTTTCTACAGACAGATTGTCTGTATGGCGTGGCAGAGAACAGTGTCTCACTGGTTTTATGTAACCCGCCTTTTCACCAGGACAATGCGATCAATGATGATGTGGCGTGGCAGATGTTTACCGAATCGAAAGAGGTATTAGAGCCAAAGGGTGAACTATGGGTGATCGGTAATCGTCATCTGGGTTATCACGCAAAACTAAAACACCTATTTGGTGATTGCGAAGTAGTGGCGAGCAATAAGAAATTCACTCTATTGAAGGCTGTCAAAGCGTAACCGATAACACGCTAGATGCAGCATTCACGAGAAGGGCTACTGGCAGTTCATGCCGCCGTACTGATTTTTGGTTTTACGGCTTTATTTTCCAGGCTGATATCTCTGTCAGCACTAGATATAACTTTCTACCGCAGTATCTTTGCGTTTATGGCGATTGCCGTTTACATGGCCTATAAGCAGCAATCGTATCAACTAAAAAATAAAAACGATTATTTGATGGCAGGCTTGCTCGGTACCCTGCTGGCGACTCACTGGGTAAGCTATTTTTATGCGATGCAGACATCTTCAGTTGCAATAGGTGTTATCGCTCTATATACCTACCCGGTGATCACTGTTTTTCTTGAACCGCTATTTCATGGCGAAAGGCCACATATAGTAGATGTAGCAAGTTCGATAGCCGTGTTGTTTGGCATATATTTGATCGTGCCGGATTTCTCACTGGATAATACTACGATGATAGGCGTAACAGCAGGTGTGTTCTCTGCGCTGATGTTGTCTTTGCGTAATATTATACAGCGACGCTACTTCTCTACTTATAGCGCGAGTAAGGCGCTGTTTTATCAAACTCTGGTTGTGGTACTGATACTATCTGCTTTTATCGATAGCGGTTTTGAAGAGGTTGAAAGTCGGCAGTGGTGGTTATTGTTGTTGCTTGGCATCGTGTTCACGGCTCTACCGCATACCTTGCTCGCGCATGGTTTGATCCATCTGAAAGCTAAAACTGCAGGCCTGATATCCTGTGTTCAGGTTATCTACGCAGCGATATTCGCAGCATTACTTTTAGGTGAATGGTTGACGTGGAACGTAGTGGCGGGTGGTTTGATCGTTGTGTCTGCGGCAATGTATGAATCACTGCCAAAAAAGAAAATTTAATATTTCATCTGTGTCTGTAACATCGTTACAGGAGAATTTTTTTACGATATTTAAGTTATAGCATTCAGATTTTTGCAGATTTCGAAACATGCGATGCTGGTGGCCGAAATAACATTCATTGAAGAGTTATTGCCCTGCATCGGAATGTAAATGCAACTGTCTGAAAGTGATAGTAGATCCTCGTTCACCCCTGTATTCTCAGAGCCAGGAATAAGGCAGACTGAATCGGCATTACTGATTTTCATCTGAAAAGCATCGTCATCGACACTAACGCTATCTGTAGTTATCTCAAGCGATGTAATTAATGTGCCTGTTGATTTTAGTTTTTTTATCAACTCGATAGCACTTTCGTGATATTCGTAATCAACGTATTTTTCGGTTGTGCGTGATGTCTTATTGATTTTGGTATTAGGCGGTAGCGGAGTGCTGCCGCAAAGATAGAGTTTTTTAATACCCAGTGCATCGCATAAACGAAACAGACTGCCAACATTGAGTGGGTCTGCGATATCGTTTGCGATAATGCTAAGCGGAAATTTTTTATTTGAAGGTCTGTGGTCAGAATACTTTAGCTGAATATTTTTTTTCATGGGCTATTACGGCTATAAAACTGTCATCTCGAGCGATAGCGAGAGATCTTAAACGGCCAGGCAAAAGATCTCTCCTGCGTCGGTATGACAGTTGGTCTGAGATCGTATACCACTAGGTAAAAAACCAGCTTTCCAGATTATGGACAGGCTGTTTATTTTCCAGCTGTTTTAAACCTTTGGCGCAACGTACGATCATCCAGACGAATAAAAACAGTAAGATAAAGTAACCGATGTTGATGCTAAGAGTGATCACACCGAGTGCTAGATATAATAGTCCAATCCAGTAAGTGCGAATCTGGAACCGGTAATGTGTCTGTAACCAGTCATCGGACCCATCTTTAAAAACATAAGCCATGATGAGGCCGATTATGCCAGTAACCCCTACCAAGGTGCTGACGATCAAAAGGATATAGATCACTTTTGCTGTTGGTATGGTGTCGGTTTTTTCAGTTAGATGATTCATGTCTATTTATTCTACAGTGAGTATTCTTTTATTTCATTGGATATCGGGCAGACAAATTTTAGATAACAGGCCTGAAGTTTCAGGTTTTCTGTTGATTGTCCTGATCCGTACAGGCGGTCACCAACGATCGGATGACCCTGTTCTGCAAGGTGTTTACGGATCTGGTGTTTGCGACCTGTTTCGATCTCGACAATCACAACAGAATTGTGGTCACGGTTTTCGAATGCAATGATTTTAGAAAGCGCAGGTTTATTATCAATATCGTTAGACATCACCAGCGGCAGTTCTATATCATTGAACTGACCTTCTACCGTGGCACTGTATTGTTTCTGGATATTGCGGCTTTTAAATAAAGAAAGAAAGGCTGTTGCAGTCTTTTTTGAATGCGCAATGATGATCAAGCCATTGGCTGCGCGATCAAGTCTGTGCACAGGAAAAGCAGGGCGTTGTGGTTTCATGTGCGTTTCGACATAGCGATAAATCGTGTAGTGGTCACCCCATTTCGTTCCCTGTGAGTACATGCCATAAGGTTTGTTCCAGATACTGTATTCATTTTCATCGGCAATTAAAACGGCAGCTTCAGGTCTGTTGTTCTGAATTTCCTCATCGTAATAGATGTGTATGACATCACCAGTGTTGAGGATTTTTTTTATGCGGCGAAGTCGGTTTGTGCCCAGTGAGGACTCCAGCCAGACACAGCCATTTGTCATCGCCTGCTTTATTTTTTGTTTGCTTAAGGGGGTATGAGAAGACAGGTGGGTCAATGCACTAAGGTTAGCGTCTTCGATGGTAATGTGTTTCTCGAAACGAATTGTCACGCAGCCTGCCAAGGTTTGTTGTTAGGATTGAAAAAGGTTATAGATAATATTTTTTAATATTAACACGCCAAAAAAAGAAAAAACCTTTCACCGTTGAGGTGCAGAGAAAAAAATAATGAATGCATATCATCTTGAAAAGTGCGAGTGAAATTTAATAGAAATCGCGCTTTGGCAGCTCTTTGATGTCCTACCACTGCTGCATTTGTGCGTCCCTGCACATCACAAAGCGCTCCTACAGGTATATCGACACTTGTAGGAGCGGATTTTATTCCGCGATCAACGGTTGAAGTATGAATGCTGGCCTGTGATAAAAACTACTAAGTTCAATCTGCCGAATTTGTCGGTTTTAATGATGTGGTTATACATAGTTCTGCATGCGTACAGCAGGTGAACCTTGTGTAGTGATAATTCACTGTTGAAATATTCAGTTTTGCTAATATTCTAATAAAGGGGTAAAATAACCAGCTCGTCTTTTTACAGCTCAAATTCTCGATTCATCAGGCACCAGTGGGTAACCTGAAAAGAGTGGTAGGGCTAAGCGGTTAAGTCTTAAGTGTAGTTCTCAGGAACGGCTTGCAGATATGTTAACCACGACGATTCACCCTCCACACAATCAGGTATCAGTATGAGCACAGAGTCAAACGGTGACGTTATAGTCACGTTCAGTGATTTAGGATTAAATAAATCGCTTCTTAAAATATTAGGGGAAGTCGGTTATGAATCGCCTTCGCCTATCCAGGCGCAGGCCATTCCATTGCTATTAGAAGGCAGGGATATTATCGGTCAGGCACAGACAGGCACAGGTAAAACTGCGGCTTTCGCATTACCGCTGATTTCAAAGATGGACCTAAAGCAGCAAGATCCGCAGCTACTGGTGCTTGCACCGACGCGCGAACTGGCTATCCAGGTCGCAGAAGCTTTCCAGAAATACGCCACTTACATGAAAAACTTCCACGTATTGCCCGTTTATGGTGGTGCAGATTATAGCGGGCAGATACGTTCATTAAAACGTGGTGTACATGTTGTGGTTGGTACGCCGGGCCGAGTGATGGATCATATACGCAAAGGTACGTTAAAGCTTGGAAACCTGGGCGCATTGGTGCTGGATGAAGCCGATGAAATGCTTCGCATGGGTTTTATCGATGATGTTGAGTGGATACTTGAACAGACCCCTGAAGACAGACAGATTGCATTGTTTTCGGCAACCATGCCGCAACAGATTCGCCGCATAGCCACAAAATATCTGAATGATCCAGAACAGATAACGATCAAGACAAAGACCACGACCGTTAATACGATTCGCCAGCGTTTCTGGCCGGTCAGTGGCGTGCATAAGCTGGATGCGTTAACCCGTATCCTTGAAGCAGAAGATTTTGATGGCATGATTATTTTCGTGCGCACAAAAAATTCAACGGTTGAGCTGGCCGACAAGCTTAAAGCACGTGGTTATGCGGCCGCGCCTCTCAGTGGTGACATCGCGCAGAATCAGCGTGAGCGTACGGTCAATGGCTTAAAAAAAGGGCAGATTGATATTGTTGTTGCCACTGACGTTGCCGCTCGTGGTCTGGATGTCGATCGAATCTCACACGTGGTGAACTACGATGTTCCTCATGACACAGAGTCATATGTGCATCGTATCGGCCGTACCGGCCGTGCTGGTCGTCTGGGTGATGCTATCTTGTTCGTCGCGCCGCGTGAAAAACGTATGCTCAATGACATCGAAAGGGCGACCCGACAAAAGATTGAAATGATGGAGTTGCCGTCTACCGAAATAATCAATGATAAACGCATCGATAAATTTAAACAGCGTATCACTGACACTCTAGCGAAAGAGAATGGTGCTGTTTTCACGCAACTGGTCGAACAGTATCAGCAGGAACATGATATTCCTGCAATCGAAATTGCTGCCGCGCTTGCACAGTTGTTACAGGGTGATAATGACTTCTTATTAAGTAATAAACCACAGCGTAAACAACAGAATCGTGACGACTGGGACAAGGGTGGCAATCGTGACAGTGGTCGTGATAGAGGTCGGGGAAGAGATCGGGGTGATAGAAATAATGAAGACCGTCCTCGTCGTGATAGAGCAGAGCGTAGTGAGCGTTCACCAAGAAGAGAGTCAGCATCAAAGGCTATGCCGCTAGACGAAGGTATGGATCGATATCGTATTGAAGTGGGGCATGATCACGAAGTCAAACCCGGTAATATTGTTGGTGCCATTGCAAATGAGGCAAATATAGAGAGTAAATACATCGGTCGTATCTGTATTTATGATGCCCATAGTACCGTTGACTTACCTCAAAACATGCCAAAAGAAATGCTTTATACCCTGAAAAAAGTTTGGGTATCGGGTCAGCAACTTAAGATTTCGCTCGATACAAAAGAAAGTCAGGCAGCAGAAAAAATACCGGGACGCACAGCTGTCGATAAGTCATCAAGTAAGCAAAGTACAGAGAGTCATCCGCCCAAAGCGAAGACATACTCCAACGATGCGCGTAAAGGAAAAGCCGGTGGCAAGGATGGCGAAAAAAGAAAATTAAGCCTTAAGAAAAAAGTGCGTAAGCACTAGACTAGTGAAAGTGAGCGTATCACCATCATTTTCTCTATCTGCATATCTCTGATGGTGTGTGGGATACCGCCAACGCCGTGACCGGAATGTTTTAGCCCTGCGAATGGCATCCAGTCTACGCGAAACGCGGTATGGTCGTTGATCATGACGGCTGATGCATCGAGTTGCCTGAATGCGTACATGCAGGTGTCGATGTTTTTGGCAAACACCGAGGCCTGAAATGCTACATCCAGACTATTGGCGCGGCCGATGGCTTCGTCGATATCGGTGTAGCTATAGACACAGATGACGGGGCCGAAAATTTCATTCTTCGAAATAATGGCGTCCTCAGGCGGATTGAATAAAACGGTTGCCTGATAGCAGCTGTCTGATATTTTTTGGCCACCCGTAATGCATTGTGCGCCTTTATTGATGGCGTCTTGCACCCACTCGTCGACACGTTCGGTTTCTGCATGGCGAATGAGTGGACCTATATCGGTGTCGTGTTTTGTCGGGTCACCAATTTTCATCTTATCGCCGGCTGCGGCAATGCGTTCAGCTAATTGCCTGGCGATGGACTCGTGTGCGTATACGCGCTGTACGGAAACACAGACTTGCCCCGCATGATAGAAACCCGCTTTAGCCAGTAGCGGTACAGTGTCATCCATGTCGTTATCTTCGGCGACGATCACCGGGGCAACGCCGCCATGCTCCAGTGCACAGCGGGTACCGGCAGCAAGTTTGGAACGTAACATCCAGCCTACTCGTGCGCTGCCTATAAAACTGAAAAAGCCAACTCTATTATCGGTAACCAGTTTTTCTGCTGCAACATGATCGGTGGTAACGATGCCCTGGCACCAGGTTTCTGGCATGCCGGCTTCGTGCAAAATATTAATTAATCTGAAGCAGGAAAGTGGTGTGTCTTCAGCTGGTTTGATTATAACAGGACAGCCGGCTGCAATAGCCGGTCCTATCTGGTGAACCGCTAGATTTAGTGGATGATTGAAAGCGCTGACGGCGACAACAACACCGATGGGTTCATGCGTGGTGAATGCAAGCCGGTTCATCGAGGCAGCATTGATTGCCATAGGAATTTCTTTTCCGTGAGAGCTGCGTATTACATCAACGCAGTTTTTCATGCCGTCAATGGCGCGGGCTACTTCAACTCTGGAATCGGCTAGTGGCTTGCCACCTTCACGTGCGGCTTCCAGTGCCAGTTCCTCGAAACGCGATTGCATGATATCAGCAGCTTTTGTCAGTATGCCGGCGCGCTGTTCGGCTGTGAGCCAGTTTTTTTTATCGATAAATAATTTGTCTGCAGTGTTCAGGGCAATTTCAACAGCTGTGGCATCGCCGGTTTCTATCGTTGCTATGTGTGCACCGTCGAAAGGAGCGGTGACGTTTATCGTGCTGGCTGCGGTGGCGCGTGGGACGAGTAATTTGAAATGATCAGTCATGTTTATTCTCTTTGTTGCTATCAATAACGAAAAGCAGAAGGGATTTTAACCGCAAATGAAGACAAAAAATGCGAATAAATAATGTGAATTTAAGAGGGTGTTGCTTCATATTAGTTCAGTTAATGTATTGATTGCAGGCACATTGCGATGTTTCTTGCTGAGTGTATATTTGACTTATGCAGTGGCATTTTCTTAATTACTGTCAGTGAGTAGATGTATGTAATTATGGTATGATGGCAACAATAGTTCAGCAATTATCTGGAAGGTATACACATGCGCGCAAAATTGATTACTCTTACTGCTATCATCTTTATTTTAGCAACATTCCGATTGTTACCGCATTGGCCTAATGTTTCTCCGGTTGCAGCTATGGCATTGTTTGGTGGCGCATGGTTTTCTGATAAACGGGTGGCATTCATCATACCTTTTGTTGCGCTATTTCTCAGTGACCTTGTTTTGGGTCTGCATAACTCGATGATTTTCGTCTATGCTGGTTTTGCCTTAACGGTGGTTATCGGTTTTCAATTACAAAAAAGAATGACCATAACTAACACTGCCTTTGCGGTTGTTGTGTCCTCTGTCGTGTTCTTTTTATTGACCAACTTTGGCGCATGGATGACATCCGGTCTGTATGCAAAATCGATGGCGGGTTTGATGGAATCTTATGTTGCAGGTATCCCTTTCTTTCAGAACTCATTACTAGGTAACCTGGTATATGCGGCTGTTATTTTCGGCGGTTACCAGTTGCTGCAAAAATACATTACTGCGTTGAAAACGCCTGCTGTTTAACTATCGAAATCTAGCCACGAATTTTCCTGAAAAAAATTAAAGTGGATGGTGATAGCAGAAGTCTGTTGTCAATCCTATATAGTCGTTGGAAAAGCTTAAAAGATTTTTCCACAGATGAACGCAGATTAACGCAGATAAAAACTTTTATTAGTTAATGAAGTCATCACTGAACGACTGTGATCCCTATATGGACATAGGTTATTACGGTTGCATGGATGGAACCGGTAGAGTCGAGTCTGGAGCGAAGACCGAGGACAACATTTATGTCCATGGATGGACGGTAATAGGAAATTGCCGAAGGATGTTACGCCTTGTAGCATCTGTAAACGTTAAGATCTTTCACTGTCGTTCAAGATGACACAATATGATACTTTGTTTGTATCTGCGTTAATCTGTGGACACTTGTTTTTGGCTCTTCAGGAAAATATTTAAGGTTTTAGACCTATACCCAGCCGTAACAATCTCAGTGCAAAATAAGATAGCACTACGATGAAGCCGATAATGATAATAAAAGCCGTTGATATTTCAATGTCACTTACGCCCAGTATGCCGTAATGAAAAGCGTTGATCATATACAGGATAGGGTTGACCAACGAGACATCCTGCCAGAATTCGGGCAACATTTTAATGGAGTAGAAAACACCCCCGAGGTAGATCAACGGTGTTAAAACAAACGTTGGAATGATGGTTATATCATCGAAACTTTTTGCATAAGCGGCGTTGATGAAACCGGCCAGGGCAAATAGTATCGAGGTCAGGATGAAGACCGAAAATGTTACCGTGTAACTGTGTATATGCAGGTCAGAAAAAAACAGTGAAACTATGGTGGCGACGATACCAACGATAATGCCGCGGGCGAGTCCGCCAGAAACAAATCCCAGTAAAATAATATAATTTGGTAACGGCGATACCAGCATCTCCTCGATACTGTGATGGAATTTGGCGCTGAAAAAAGACGATACGACATTACTGTAAGCATTGGTGATGACCGCCATTAAAATCAGCCCGGGTACAATATAATCCATGTAACGAAAACCATTGATATCATCAATCTGTGAACCGATGATGTGCCCAAAAATAATAAAATACAGGGCGATGGTGATGGCTGGCGGTAGTATCGTTTGTATCCATATTCGGATGAAGCGCAAGTATTCCTTGGTAGCGATAGTCTTGAGCGCAACCATCTGTTGTGAAAAATTCATTTAACTATCCGTCTCACTAATGTTTGCTTTGCTACCATTTTTATTATTGAGCATCGAGATAAAAAGCTGTTCCAGGCGGTTGGTTTTATTTTTCATACTGACGACATGGATGTTGCATTCTTTCAAAACATGAAATACGTCACTGATATTTTGTTGCTTATTGATATCGACTTCCAGTGTGGATCTGTCCAGCATCCTTACTGCATAGTCACCGCAGTCAGGCGGTGTTTCTAGTTCATTTTCCAGATACAGGATAAAAGTCTCTACATGTAAACGAGACAGCAGATTGCGCATCTGAGTTTGTTCGATGGTGACACCGTTATCTATGATGGCGATGTTGTTACATAGACTTTCAGCTTCTTCCAGATAATGCGTGGTCAGGATAATAGTAGTGCCTTCACTGTTTACCTTTTTTAAAAAAGTCCACATGGAGTGGCGGATCTCAATATCAACGCCGGCTGTGGGTTCATCAAGAATAAGTAATTTAGGTCTATGCATCAAAGCACGTGCGATCATCAAGCGGCGTTTCATGCCACCTGATAACTCCTTGGCCATATCAAAGCGCTTCTCCCAGAGGTCGAGTTGTTTGAGGTAAGTCTCGGCACGTGATGTCGCCTCAGAGCGACTGATGCCGTAATAACCGGCCTGGTTGATAAGGATCTCACCGACCGGCTCAAAAATATTGAAGTTAAATTCCTGTGGCACCAGGCCAATGTGCATACGAACGTCAGCTGAGTGGCTGTCAAGGTTTACACCGAACACCTCAACCTGACCGGAAGATTTGTTAATCAGTGAGGAAATAATACCAATAACGGTGGATTTCCCGGCTCCATTGGGGCCAAGTAAAGCAAAAAAGTCACCTTCATCTACAATAAGATCAACACCTTTGAGCGCATCCACACCATTACTGTAAGTTTTTTTTAGGTTTTTAATATTTAGTGCATTCAATTTGCAGTTAGCCAACAAGGTTATTTGAGTTGTTTTTAAGTGTGTGATGATGTTACAGTATTCGCATTAGTAATACGACCGTCTAAAAACTATATACGGATTTTTCTTCTGTGTTTCAAAGTTCCGGCGAGCGGTCATTAATCTATAGGCAGTATCATATGAACACAAAAGCCATGGGCACCAAGGGCGAGGGCAATCGTCAACGTATTATCGATGCGGCAGATGACCTGTTTTATCGACGCGGTTATAACCAGACCTCGTTTCAGGATATCTCTGATGCTACAGGTATTCCTCGTGGTAATTTTTATTATTATTTTAAGACTAAAGATGAGATTTTAAATGCGGTAGTCAGCTCCCGTATTGCCGATTTGACCAGGATGTTAAATCAGTGCGAGGCTGAATCCGAAGATACTAGAGAGCGCTTATTAGCGTTCAGCAACATGCTGGAGTATAACTCTGATGATGTTATTCAGTCAGGCTGTCCGTTTGGTACTTTAAGTTCAGAGCTGGCTAAAGACGATGCTGAATTACACGAGGTTGCGCGTCAGGCATTTATCCTGCTACGAAACTGGATCAGGCAGCAATTTATGACACTGGGTCTTAGCAACGCGGATGAGCTTGCCATGGACCTGTTGGCCAGGTTGCAGGGGGTTACCGTGATGGCGTGTGCGTTTAACGATGCGGAATTTATCAGACGTAGTCATCAGGAAATCAAAGACTGGATCAATGCTAAAACATTGAATTAGATTCAATTTTAAGGTGTGTATTGTGGATATGTCCATCAAAGAAGCTTATATAGCAGCGTTTAAAGGAAACTTTACGTCTACCATGCGTTGGGCAGATCTGGATGAGTTCTGGCAGGTATTAAAAGCACAGGCTGATGATGAATGGTATATCTATGCCGTGGGTGACATACCGCCAGAAACTACTTCTGCTAAGACACATCTGTTGAACTTTATAGATAAAATAGATGAGTTGCTGCATAAGGAGCATGATGAAGATTATTGCGGTATCGTTTATGTGGATAATAAAGAAGCGCCTGAATTTATTAAAATCTTTGACCCAAATAATTTAGGCGTAACCTGTGGTTTTAGTGATAATCCACCCCTGCCTGGCTGGATACTGTCCCGAGTTCAGCCGATCGAGTTAGAATCTGCGCTCAACCCGCCGAAAAATCGTCAACATTGGTGGCAGCAAATATTCAAATAAAATTTTCCTGATTTATTGAAAACCTCATATACTCTATTAGTATTGTTAGTTAGATTAAATTTAAAGGTGAGCTATGGATAAGATGGACACATCAATGAAAGCGTTTTTTCTTTTTGTTGGCCTGGTATTGTGGGCTGGCATCTGGTTGACGGGCTTTAAACACGCACACTGGATCTTATATTTGCCCGCGACTTTTTTCCTTATCTCTGCGGTAACAGGCATTTGTCCCGGCATGCTGTTTTTCAGAGAAGTTTTCCGTGAAAAACAACCCGAACGTTGAATGCGAGTTAGTCTGACTTGCTGATACACTAAATCATCAGGCATTAATCTCAAGATCCAAAACAATATCAAAAACCTTTCACCACAGAGGACACAGAGTTTTACTTTGTTAACTGCGCCTGCGGCGCGCTGTTAACAATAGAAAGTTTTTCTCTGTGTCCTCTGTGCCTCTGTGGTGAATCGCTTTTAAAGCTTCTGACTGTACGAAAAGTCTGGGTCGAAAATAGATTTTACAAGGTCAAATGCACTTGATTACAGTGCTGGGACTCCAGTACCCCCCAGGCCACAATAACCCCCCGGATTTTTTGCCAGGTATTGCTGGTGATAATCTTCCGCATAATAAAATTCAGCAGCGTCTAAGATTTCAGTGGTGATTTCACCGTAACCGGCCTGAGTCAGCTTCTGCTGGAAACTGGTGCGACTGATTTCAGCCGCTTTGCGTTGTTCTTCATCGAAGACATAGATGCCTGAGCGGTATTGCGTACCTTTATCATTGCCCTGGCGCATGCCCTGTGTTGGGTTGTGTGATTGCCAGAATATTTTTAATAATTGCTCAAAGCTGATTTTTTCGGGATCATAAACCACCAGAACAACTTCGTTGTGTCCGGTCAATCCACTACAGACTTCCTGATATGTCGGGTTAGGTGTGGAACCTGCTGTATAACCAACGGCGGTAGTATAAACCCCGTCGAGCGTCCAGAACTTTCGTTCAGCCCCCCAGAAACAGCCCATGCCGAAAATAACCTGTTGCAGACCATCGCAGAAAGGGGCTTTTAATACGTTACCATTAACAAAATGTTTATCGGGCACTGGCATTCTGGATTCGCGTCCGGGCAGTGCTTGTTCCTGGTCGGGCAGTGTGTCTAGTCCCATTTTTTCCTCTGATAGCTGATCGCCATATGATTATGTTTGTTCTCTAGTTTAATTTAATAAAGATTTTTATTTAAGCAGTAGATGAGTGGTTATTGTGTTTCGGGGTTAATCTAAATTAGAAAAATTTAATATATGGTCTACTGACCACGGTTTGTTCAGGCGTTAAAGAATTAATCAGATAATCAGGTTTTATGTTCAAAAAATTACTGTTGCAGGGTAGTATGTCTGCCTGTATCCGGTAAATATTTTTGAGTCAGGGGAGTTCTTGTGCGTCGAATCGTGACGAGTATTGTTAAACGTATTGTAAGCACGCTTTTGCACGGTATTGTCGGTGCATTTATTGTGCTCCTTATTATCGGAGTTGTTTATCTTGACAGCCGTCCCGATCTTAAAGTGTGGCACACTGCCGAGCTGGATGCCGAGTTTACTGTCGACTCACCAGTGCATAGTTTTGAAGATTATCTGGCGCTTGAAGATCGGCTTTTTACGCAACTGGATAAACTTGTCTACCAGCGTTTAGAGCCACAGGATAAACAGAACCTCAATCGCTATTACCGGGACAGCCGTTCCGATCCCAGCCGTTGGCCTAGAAACTGGAACCGAAGTTTTACTTTGTCTAACGACAACGCACGTGTCGGTGTACTGTTGCTGCATGGCATGTCAGATTCCCCCTACAGTCTGCATAATCTGGGCGAAACTCTGCATTCTTCAGGAGCATGGGTGACAGGCTTACGCGTGCCTGGACATGGTACGGCACCTTCCGGATTGACCAGCGTGGAGATGGAGGATATGGTGGCTGCGGTGGAACTGGCAATGCGCCATATGCGAAAAAAGCTGGGTGACAAACCCATCTATATCGTCGGCTATTCAACGGGTGGCGCTCTGGCAGTTAACTATGCTCTTTCGGCATTGCAAAATTCCGACTTGCCTGTGGCCAAAGGATTGATACTAATGTCGCCTGCAATCGGTGTTACGCCGGCAGCCAGACTGGCGGTATGGCAGGCGCGTCTTGGCCATCTGCTCGGGCTCAATAAGCTGGAATGGAACGTTATCATGCCCGAGTTTGATTCATTCAAATACGGCTCATTTGCGGTGAATGCAGGAGACCTGGTTTATCGTCTGACGGTGGCTATTCAGGAAAAGTTTAATACCCTTGACCCGCAACAACTCAGAGAATTTCCACCAGTACTGGCGTTTCAGTCAGCAGTGGATGCCACGGTGGAGGCCCCGGACCTGGTTCTATCACCTGTTCGAGCGGCTGCCGGCGCATGGACACGAACTGGTGCTTTTCGATATCAACCGACTTAGCGAAGTTAAATCTATTCTGGCAAGGGATCCTGGTCCGGCCATACAGGCCCTGTTACAAATGCCAGACCTGGAATTTTCCATTTCCGTTCTGACCAATGAAAACCCGGAAAGTAAACAGCTTGTTATACGACACAGGGCAGCAGGAGAGGAAGCAATAAACACCGAATCAACGCAATATGTCTGGCCAGATAATTTATATTCCCTTTCACATATCGCATTACCAACACCAGAGGATGATCCTCTTTATGGTGGGCCGACGGCAAAACGGAACATGGGCGAGCTAAAACTAGGGGCACTGGCGTTGCGCGGTGAGCGCGGCGTATTACAGGTGTCACCGGACTATATGTTGCGTCAGCACTGGAATCCGTTTTATCCTTATCTTGAACAACGCGTGCTGGACTTTGTTCATCTGCCGGCGCATTCTGCAGAGGATTGATGTTATTACTAGAAGCGGCTAGTAGTGCTAACTGCAGAGTGTGCTGGTAAAATTGATCCTGGCCGTTTCTCTCCAATAAAATCACATCTGGTGAGCAATACGGCTAACACGCTAATATAAGCAAAATAACTAATGAGGGTATTTTTATGTTTAAACAGATACTGGTAGTTTTTTTCATCACGCTGTCATTCACGGTTAATGCATCAGACCTTGCTAAAGAAAAGCGTTGGTCCGATCAGGTCGTCGATGCCATTATCGATGGTGATGCAGTCTGGCTCAATGATGGTAGCCATGATTTTCTTAGTATCTATACTGAGGCTGAAACTGATAAAAATCGTGCTGTCATTATCATGCACGGTACCGGTATTCATCCAGACTGGCAGCAGGTGATTCAACCATTGCGTGTTGGCCTGATCGAGCATGACTGGAATACACTTTCGATCCAGATGCCGATACTGGCAAACGAAGCTGAGTATGCTGATTATGCACCGCTATACGAAGAGGTTGCGCCGCGTATTAATGCAGCCATTAAGATGCTTAAAGATAAAGGTCAGCAGACTATCGTTTTGATCGGCCACAGTCAGGGCGCAGCCATGGCCGCATATTATCTTGCTAATACCAAGCAGAAGATGAATGGGTTTGTTGCAATCGGTATGGCGTCATTTGCAGACGATCCGCGTATGAACAGTATTAAAGCACTGGAGAATATACATGTGCCGGTGCTGGATCTGTACGCAGATGAAGATCTAGATACTATCCTCAGCTCTGCAGACCAGCGTGTAAGTGCTGCAAAAAAGGCGGCTAACTCAAAATATACGCAACTTCAGATAAAGGGAAATCACTTCTATGATGACCAGAATGAAGCGCTGCTTGAGGCAGTTGCCAACTGGCTGGAAAAAGTTAATGCCCGCTAACCACCTCTACTAAAAAACTTTTAAAGCTATAGTCCGCGAAGAATACAAAAGATGCAAATAAAAACTTTTTGTTTTTTCGTGTCTTTTGTATTCTTCGCGGACAGCATTAGTAACTTTTGTCAAAGCTGAAAAAACAGGTGCATGGCTAGTTACCAAATGTCAGGTTTACATCTAAACAGGTATATTCTAAAGTTCTCTTTCGTCTGCTTGCCCTAAGTAAGTGAACTCAATCAGTCTGCTTTAATCGATAATGCTCAGGAAATATAACAGATGATTCAAACAGGTTTGACCTGAGTGAGAAAGGGTGTTTATACTTCCTCTATTTACCATGGATCTACTTATGTTAAACACACTGCGCATATTACTTTTTTCCCTTTTTGTCATGATACCCCTGTCGGCAGTGCATGCTGACGAATATCAGGACACAATCGATATTTTCAAAAAAGCCGGGGAAAGCAACGATTTTTTCGGCAATAGTTATGGCTTTGCCGTATTTCCTACCATCGGTAAAGGTGGCTTTGTTATCGGCGGCGCTTATGGCGAAGGACATGTCTATGAACAGGACACGTATGTCGGCGACACGTCCATGATCCAGGTTAGTATTGGTTTTCAACTGGGTGGCCAGGCCTTCAGCCAGATTATCTTTTTCGAAGACAAACGTGCCTTTGATGAATTTACCAGTGGTAACTTCGAGTTTGGCGCAGACGCTGCTGTAGTGGCAATCACAGCCGGCGCTAACGCTTCGACCTCGACTACCGGCAGCTCAGCGGGTGCCAGTGGTGGCAAAAACAATGCGAGTATAAGCGCAGCCGGCTATTACAAGGGTATGGCTATTTTCTCTGTGGCTAAAGGCGGCCTGATGTTCCAGGCGGCGGTTGCAGGACAGAAGTTCGACTACACACCGAAGTAAGGTGTAAGGGTGACAGATTTAAATCTGTCACCCTTACACGAAGCGATCAAAAATACTTGACTACTACCAAAAACTTTAAAAGCGACTCACCACAGATTAGGGCACGCCTACATGGATGTAGGTGGTAGAGCAAAGCAGGAGCAATTGCCGAGAGCACCCGTAAGTTCGATTCCAGGGAAGGAATCGGTAGAGTCGAGTCTGGAATAGAGACCGAGAGCAACGCATAACACTATGGGTGGTGTGTAGTAGGGTAATTCAGGAACAATTATATGTACTGAAAAAAATAGAGTGTAGATATGTGCCATAAAAAAACACAGGTCTCGTAACTAGAAAACGACTGGTTGCTATCGTAGATAAACAAAGACACTCACAAACAAATTTTTTGAAGGATAATCTAATGACCCGTTTAAGTATTTTACTCTCGACTGCACTAACCCTGCTGTTTACTGCCACCTCTGCCTTTTCCGGCGGACTCTACCTGTCTGAGATAGGAACGCCAGTTAGCCTCGGCACAGCCGGTGTCGGCAATGTTGTTAACGACGTGTCCGCTGATGCCGCATTTACCAATCCGGCCGGAATGACCGGCATAAGACAGGATTCAATGCTTGCTGGAATACAGGTGGCTATCCCATCGGTCCGTTTTGATTCAGACATCGCCGAAGCTGGTGGCAGTGACGGCGGCAATTCCGGTAATGTTGCCGCGATTCCTTCCTTCTTTATGGTGAAAAAACTCGCCAATGACTTCAGTGTTGGTTTTTCCTTAACCGCACCACTGGGGGGCGGGGTTGATTACGGCGACGACTTCGTTGGCCGCTATCAAGCACACAAAGCGACTTTAGCCGGCGTGGGGATAAGCACCTCTGCCGCTTACAAAGTAAACGATCAATGGTCCGTTGGTGTCGGGGTTACCGCCCTGTATTCGGTCATGGAGTCAGAGACGGCTATCAAGCAGGAAGATCTCGCTGGAAATCCTCTGCCTGACGGTAACCTGAATATGGACAAGATTGATGACTGGGCTCCCCAGTACTTTGCCGGTCTGACCTTTGCGCCGAACAATAAGACCCTGATCGGCCTGCTCTATCGTAGTAAGGCGGACATTAAGCTAGAAGGTGACCTGAAAATTACGAACCTTTCAAATCCGATTGCCAGCAACATTGCCTCCAATCTTGATAGCGTTTCCGCGGATCTCACCTACGCGCAGCTGCTTTCTGTTGGCGTGAGATATCAGGCAACGGATCAACTGACGCTGATGATGGATGCCGACTGGGAAGACTGGTCTGAACTCGGTAAGGAGCGGATCTCAATTAGCGGTCTGCCGTCAGGCCCAATTGTCCAGTATGCCGATTATAAGTGGAAGGACACTTACCATATCGGCGCTGCCGCTTTATACCGCCTGGGTGGAGGTCAAAAATTCATCGCTGCTGGTTTAGGTTACGATAGCTCACCGGTCGATGACAAAGACCGAACATTTCTATTGCCGATGGACGAGCAGCTTAAATTCGGACTGTCTTACGGCCGAGATAAAGTTCCCGGTAGCAATTTTTCCTATTCAGTCGGTACCTCATTTACCTGGCTCGGCAATGGAAAAGTCGATCAGACTTCACAGGGAGCCCGAACCAAAGGTGAGTTCGACACCAACCTCATTGTGTTCATCGGTGGTACTTTCAGGTATGAGTTTTAGGCAAGGGCAGCGTATTCGGTTGCTGTAGAGTAAATGCGGGTGAACAGCTAACCAGTGGTTGCAGCGAACGGCTCTTGCGAGCCGTTGCTTAACCGGGTCTTGAGTGTCCGGTTTTATTAGAGCGCTACAGTTTTGACTGTAACCAGTTTTCTATACTTTGCCAGTTATCCGGCTTGCTGATGTGATAACCCTGAACCATGTCACAATCCATCTGTTTCAGACTCTGAAGGGTCTCTTCATCTTCAACACCTTCAGCAATAACTTTTAGATTTAAATTATGAGCAAGCGTTATCGTTGAACGTACGATTATTTTATCCTGCTCACTACGCAGCATATCGGTAACAAATACACTATCAATCTTCAATGCATCGATAGGTAATTCACGGAGATAAGACAGGGAAGAATAACCCGTTCCAAAATCATCGATGGATAATTTTACGCCCAGGTCTGACAGTTTTTTCAATAGCGCAACGGCACCTTTCGGATCATGCATCAATGCTGTTTCAGTTATCTCCAACTCCAGCATGCCAGGCTCAGCCTGGTAATGAAGTAACATCTGTTCAAGCTTATTTGCACAGCGATCGTCAATAAGGTTACGTGCCGACAGATTAACCGCAACTGAAAAATGATGGCCTGCCTGCCGCCATCGCTGTTGTTGCGCAAGCGCCATCTCCAGTACATTCTCCGTTAAGCTATGTATCGCATCACTGACTTCAGCTAACGGGATGAATCTATCTGGAAACAGTAAGCCGAGCTGTGGATGCTGCCATCGTACCAGTGCTTCGAACCCTGTTATTTCATTAGAGGCCAGATTGATCTTGGGCTGGTAATGAAGTAATAACTGACCATCACGGATGGCGCTGCCAAGCTCAGCGATCAGAGCAAGACGCTCTGGTGTGTGAATATCATCAGTTCGGTCATAAAGTAAGATACCAGCACCGCGGCGCTTGGCTTCGTACATGGCTACATCTGCAGAGCGTAACAGTGCATGACTATCTTTACCGTTAGCAGGGTAAAGTGAGATGCCGATACTCGCATCTGCCTCCAGGATCATCGAATCAATCGCGTACGGCTGACGTATGCTTTTGAGTATATCTTCGGCGATCTGCATGATTTCACTGATGACAGAAATATTATAGATAAGCACGGTGAACTCATCGCCACCGAGTCGACTGACCTGAGCCTGGTAACCATCGGTACAGCCACTAATCCTCGGGCCAATCTGTTGCAACAGTTTATCGCCGATGTGGTGGCCCACTGTGTCGTTAATCTCTTTGAACCGGTCAAGATCGATAAGCAGCAGCGCGGCACAGTCGCATGTGTTATTAACCAGGTTCGTTTTGAACTCTTCATGTAATAAAGTGCGATTAGGTAAGCCGGTAAGGGAATCATGATGCGCCATAAACTCGAGTTCTTTCATGTGCTGGGCATTTGTCAGCGATAATGACATGGTCTTACCGATGGCTTCTAACGTTCTCTGTTCATCGATACTAAAAATATGCCGGTCATCATAGATAAGATTAAGGCTGCCTAATGCTTTGCCCTGGTAGATAAGTGGTATCACCGCACCGGAATTCATGCCCGTGGTCAGCAGTATTTTTTGCATGGTCTTTTCGAGTCGATTATCGTTTGAGAAATCCTCGCTGACAATCATCTGCCCCTGTTCCAGGGCCAGCCCGCTCAGGCTGCCTTTTATAGGAAGCGTCTGACCGGTCTTGATAGTATTCTCATCAAAACCGTGATAACTGACCAGTCGGAGCCTGGCTTCTAACTCATCCAGCAGATAGATAGCGACATGCGGTGTATCTGATAGACTCAGCAGGGTTGCCAGTGTTTCTTTGATGATGTTTTCGACAGAAAGACTGCCATGCAGTCTGCTGGATAATTCATTGATCAGTCTTAGATTTTCATTCTGTGCGACTAATTCTTCTCTGGACTCTTTAAGTTTCTGTTCGGTTATTTTTCGTTCGCTGATATCACGCACTGTAGCCAGCAGATGCGCAACCCCCTCTATATCGAGGGCATTCAGGGTGACTTCTGCCTCAAAAGGTGTGTAGTCATACTTCAGGTGTTGCCATTCAAAAACCTGGGTTTCACCGGATAATGCTGCAGTTATTTTTTCCAGCGCTTTTTCCTGTGACGATCTGCCATCAGGTTGATATTCAGGAGAGTAGCGATAAGGCGTCTGATTGATTATCTGTTCTTTGCTGCAACCGAAGATAGTTAATGTTGCCGGGTTACAGTCGACGAAAAGATCTTCTCTCATGAGAAAAATGCCGTCTCCGGCACTATCGAATAACAGGTGATGACGTCTTTCTTCTTCTCGTAAAGCGCGTTTCGTTAATACCCTGTCGGTTATGTCGATAGCGATTCCCAGAAAACCGCTGATCTCTCCGTCATCATTATGCAGCGCGGTTACTGACAACAGCACCGGAAGTTGGCTGCCGTCTTTTCGTATGTAAGTCCATTCGCGTTCTTCAACAATTCCCCGACGGGCCTTAGTGACAAAAACCTCAAAACCCGGTGCGATCGTTTCACCCAGTTCAAGTGATAACTGCTCGGCGCGATGCTTAACTTCATGAACATCATGAAAAGCCGCTGGCGTTAATTTATCGATCATCTCATCGCGAGAGTAACCTAGCATTCTACTCGCTGCTTTATTCGTGGCGCGGATTACGCCTTCGGTGTCAGTTGTAATTATGCTGTAATTGGCAGCATCAAACGTTGCCTGCTGAAGTGCGCTCAATTCACGGTAAAAAACTTCCTGCTGGTGGATGTTTTCATGCACCAGTCGCTGCGAGATAAGGTCAGCGATAGATATTGCAAAACGTTTCTCATGCTCGTTCCACAGGCGCTGACCGCCGGTATGTTCGATGCATAAAACACCCTTCAGCTGACCCGCCATATGCAGGGCTACGTGAAGCAGCGAATCGATATCGCTATTCTTCAGGTGTTTATCAGCTAATGCTTGTGTCCGATTATCCGTATAGGCATCGACGGCATCGATAATGCGATGCTGATTCAGTGCTTCAAAATAGGTCGGCAGATCTGCAAACAATAATTCATCATAATCATGTTGTCTGTCGACACTGTCATCAAAATAGTTTAGTAATTTAAGACCGCTGCCATGACCATTCAACACCCATACACAGACTCGGCTGGCGTGCACGGTATGAAAAAGATGCCCGACTATTTCGTCGATGGCAACATCGAGCGGTTCTTCCCATAATGACCAGTTTCGAGAAAGCTTCAGATATACCGCATCGAGGGTGGCGGACGATAGATTCGATGGTGTGATGTGATTATTTTCAGACATGACTAAAAGGGTATGATTCCATTAGACTTAATATAACTCAGATTCTGGAATAATGATAAAAATCGCCCGTATTCTTAAGATATATCGATAGGGTTATGTCCGATTTATCGGGCTTCTGCTACACTGCGCCGTTTTACTATACCTTAAAAGAGTTCAACCATGTTTCGACTTGGATGTGAAAGCCGCGTCTGCGCGCAAAGTGAAATCCTGTCCGGATTGACGGTCGCACTGGCACTGGTGCCAGAAGCTGTGGCATTTGCTTTTGTGGCTGGCGTTGATCCACTGGTGGGTCTGTATGCAGCTTTTATGGTGGGTTTGCTGGCGTCTATTTTTGGTGGCCGCCCGGGTATGATTTCTGGTGCTACCGGTGCTATGGCAGTGGTGATGGTCTCACTGGTTGCCGATCATGGTGTGGAATTTCTATTTGCGGCGGTAGTGCTCACCGGTTTGATCCAGATTCTGGCAGGTGTACTGAAGCTGGGTAAATTTATCCGTATCGTGCCACATCCGGTCATGCTGGGGTTTGTGAATGGTCTGGCTATCGTCATATTTCTGGCGCAGATGCAAAACTTTCAGGTCGAGGTTAACGGTACGAGTGAATGGATGAGTGGTCAGCCACTGATGATCTTCGGCGGACTGATCATACTGACTATGGCGATCATTCGATATCTGCCCAGGCTTACCACTGTTATACCTTCTTCGTTGGCTGCAATTTTAACTGTCTCGTTGCTGGTCATCTTTTTCAACATCGATACCAAGACAGTAGGTGACCTTGCATCGATCAAAGGTGGCTTGCCGCAGTTTCATATTCCCGAAGTGGCTTTCAATCTGGAAACGCTGAAGATAATTTTCCCTTACTCAATAATACTGGCGGCTATCGGCCTGATCGAGTCATTACTGACCCTGTCATTGATCGATGAAGTAACTAATACTCGTGGCCGCGGTAATCGTGAATGCGTGGGCCAGGGCATCGCTAATACGGTTACCGGCATGTTTGGTGGCATGGGTGGTTGTGCGATGATCGGTCAAAGTATTATCAATGTGAACTCTGGTGGCCATAAACGCCTGTCAGGTGTTTCTGCTGCTCTGTTCCTGCTGGCATTTATATTGTTTGCTTCCAGTCTGATCGAACAGATCCCGATGGCCGCACTGGTGGCTGTGATGTTTATCGTTGTTATGGGTACGTTCGAGTGGTCCAGTTTTCGAATTTTCAATAAGATTCCACGGCATGATGCGTTTGTACTGGTGCTGGTTTCAGGTGTGACGGTAGCAACAGATCTGGCAATAGCTGTTATTGTTGGAGTCATCGTTTCTGCGCTGGTATTTGCCTGGGAAAATGCCAAACATATCCATGTGGAATCCTATCTCGATGAGAAAGGCTCTAAAATTTATGAGTTAAACGGGCCGTTATTTTTTGGTTCGGTTAAAAACTTTCGTGATTTATTTACGCCAGATGATGACCCGGACGATGTCATTATCGAATTTCAAAACTCGAGAGTTGCTGATCATTCGGCGATCGAGGCGATTGATTCGCTTGCCGAGCAGTATATAAAAGCGGGTAAGAAGCTACACCTTCGTCATCTCTCTGCAGAATGTACACAGTTGTTAGATAAGGCCGGTGACCTGGTTGAGGTAAATCGGCTGGAAGATCCTGATTACCATGTCGCGGATGATAAGCTGGCATAAGCTTTAGGGTGTGGACTATCGTCGGTGCGTGATTAATTAGCGCCACAGGAAAACGACCAGTCATCAACAAACTGTTTGATGGTTTCGATAAACTCGGCATCATGTTGTTTTTTGTTTATGGTGCAATGAATAAGGATCGTGTTTGTATCTTCATCCGTGGTTATGGTCCAGGCGAGTGCGTTAGGGCAGTGTGGCAGTGAGAAACGGATACCGTTTTCCAGTTGCTCACGGTTGACTTCAAATTCACCCCATACGCAGTAAATAGTGCCGCTGTTTTTTTTATCCAGGATGACAGTATCAATAGAGCCGCATAGGAGTGGTAACTGCTCGATGCTCAGTTGTTCTTTTAAACTATTTTTATTTAGTCCGGTGTTTTCTATCTCTGAAAAAAATTCCACGGTTCTAACTCGTTTTTGTATTAAAAAGTATCCATTGCATAAAAAAGACCGGTCGATGACCAGCCTTTTAATATAGATTCAGTGACCTGATTAAGTCATTGAGCTACATTTTGCAGCCGGACTGCTTGTCCTTAAAGCCCATCGCATACAGTGCTTTTGTTGCCGGGCAAAATCCGGTAAACCCCATCTGGAACAGATTGACGCCAACAAAAAAAGTCAGCCACAACCAGCTCATCTCCATAAGATTTATCTGACCCATCAGGTGAGCTGCGATTAGACTACCCATAATGACAGCGCCAGCAAAGATTCCAACTATACTAAAAACTCTCATATTTTCTATCTCTATGTCGTTTGATGATATTAACTCACGACTATTATGACATAAATGGCGTGAGTTTCAGACTATAGAAGTCAGTTGGCAGTCATGGGATTTTCTGAAACCCCTGCTTGATATTCGACCGTAAGTATTTCATTAAGCATTAGTATAAATAAACCGTTAGTTTCAGTAAGTTAAGTAAAAACAGTGGCTTATTTTTCAGCTTGAGCAGTTTTTGTTAAAAATAATCCATTCAGGTCAATGACACCCTGAGGCATACGCTAGCGTATCTTGATTATGACTTAAAGCAGATCTTTCAGTGTAATGTCTTTAGTCGAATCTGAGATGGCAGTTTCTAATGTGGACACAACGTCGTTGACTTTCTGCACCGTAGTAACATCATCAGGATGCAGCTTAGGAGACTCTTCTGCCTGCCGTGCAGCGTCAAGAACCATATGTAACGAAATCTTGTCCAGTGACTGGGCAGGGAGGTAAGACTTATCGCCTGTACCAGAAGGCAATAGTAGTTTGCTTTTTATCAGCGCGCTGAGCACCATTGATAAGGCAGATTCTGCTATGCCGGATTTTTTGGCAAGGCTTTTTAGTGTCCATGGTGATTTACCTTTATCAAAACTGCTGGCGATCAATTGCATGATGGTCAGCGCCAGTTTTTCGCGCAGGCGACAACTGAGGCGTATGACCTGAGACTGGTTGCTGATACGGTCAGGGTTCTGGTGGTAATAAGCAATAGACGCGCCGGTCAAAACGATTAGCCAGCTCATATAGATCCAGATCATGAAGATGATTAGAATGGCAAAGCCTGAATAGATAGCAGTGTAGTTTGTGGAGTTGACGATAAAAGCAGTAAATAATTTACCGATAAGTTTCCATGCAACGGTAGAAAATACAGCGCCATATATTGCAGAGCCTAATCTAACTTTTGTATTTGGGATTAAAAGATAAATGACAGTAAAAGAAACGATGGTGAGTAAATAAGGTACTAGCTCACCGATAAGTAATAACAAGGTGCCAAAAGGTTCGATGGCGAGGAATTGATTAACCACTGCCGAGGAGTTAAATGAGGCAGTCATAGCTGAAGCAGTAAATAACAATAACGGACCAATTAGTATAACGCTCAGATAATTGCTGAAGCGCTGCATGATGCCGCGTGTTACGCTTATACGCCAGGTGAAGTTAAACGCACTTTCAATCTTTTTTACCAGTGATAATACGGTGAAAACTAGAACCAGCAAGCCGACTGCACCGAGAACGCCAACTTTGATATTGTCGACAAAGCTTATAATCTGCTGACTGATACTCAGGCCTTTTTCCCCTAACGGTTCAAGCAGGTTAATGAGTACAGGTTCTAGCTGGTTGTGAACGCCGAATCCTTTTAATACTGAAAAGCTGACAGCTAACAAAGGGACTATGGATAACAGTGTTGTATAGACCAGGCCCATAGCACGGAGTGATGGCAGGCCACCGCTTAGGTCACGTGCTGCGCCATAAACTATTCTAAGGAATTGAATTGCGTACCGTTGTGCAATATTCACCTGTTTCAGGTTGGTTTGCCATAAGTACTGGTTTATTTTTTCCTGTATATTTTTATACATCATTTTTTCTGCGATAACTATTGACTAAGCTTTCGTTGTTGCAAACGCCATTCCTGATAATCGCCGGCTTTTTTGTAACCCTGTCGATTGACATAATCCAGTACGCCCCATAATCGATAGAACTGGGCTACGGAATCTACACGGATAATCTCGTTGCCGTCGGCATCGAAAAAGACGATGGTGGGTGCATAAAAAATATCAAGTGATCTGGCCCAGTCTTTTGCTGTAGTTTCTTTTCCACCTGGTGTGATTAACTCGGTGTCCGCCCACATATTGAGTTGAATGGAATTCATTTTTTCGATCTCTTTAATGCTTAGTTCATTTGCCAGCGGGTCGCTGTGTAATATATCGCAGGTATGGCAGTTACCCTGCTCAAAGAAGACCGCAGTCGGTTTTTTATTTTCACGAAGTGCTGCCAGATCATAAGCTGGTGGCAGAAAAAAATCTCGGTCATTTAAGCCACCTAACAGAAAATAGTCGCCTTGTTGTGCGCGTGCAAAATATTCAGAATAACTTTCTTCTTTATAGTAACCATCAACAACAAACTGTAATGCTGCACGAAATTTGTATGGTGGGTAATAACCACGTAGGCGAAATACAGGGGTTCCATCTACATCATAAAATACCAGTGATGGCGTGAAGTTGGTTTTGTATTTTATGGAAAGCTCGCGTTCAGAGTATTTTGTACCATCAGTATCGATAATATCTTCGATGCCCCAGATATCAAACGCGATGACATCGTAGTGTCTGCGTAAATAATTCTGTATATCCTCATCTGCCAGACTGGTTTCGATAAACTGCTCGCAATAAGCACAGCGTTTCTGGCCAAAATAGGTGACAATACCAATTTTCCCGGATTGTTTTGCTTCAGCCAGATCATCTCGAAGATCACCCAGAGGGAGCTTGAACCAGTCGGGATAGACCAGTTCCTCATCCAGCTGGGCGTCATCGAAAATGAGTGTTGAGTCTACGGTTTTAGAATGTGGTTCTGTGGCGGCGTAAAGTGTGAATGAAAAGAGTAATAAAAATAGGCTTAACGAGAAGTTGTATTTATACATTATCATTCTGTTACCCTAATAATTCTTATGTTTTGATTATATGACAAAAGACACTAAAAATATCACATCTGCCATGGATTTGTTAGTCAACGATGATTCCGCTAGCGTTTTAATGTTAATGGGCCCAGGTTGCAGTTACTGCGGTCCGATGATGCAGGTTTTGACTGAGCTGATGAAAGCGGGAAAGATTACTGAGCTGCGCATCCTGGATATTCAACAGCACCCCGAGCTAGCGATGAAGTTAGGTGTACGTAGCGTGCCATGGTTGCAGATCGGTCCATTTGAATTATCAGGATCTCGAACGAAGCAGGAGATATTGTTATGGCTACAGCGTGCTTCAAGTCATGATGGTCTAACTGAATATATCGACGAAGTGTTGGCAGAAGGTAATATTGAGTATGCTAAAAAACTCATCCAGCACTCTCCGGCGGCGCTTGAAAGTGTCATCGATTTAATGGCTGATGCTGACGCTAAAATTAACGTACGACTTGGTGTCGGCGTGATTATCGAAGAACTGGCTGCGACGGATCGGTTTAAAGCTGTGCTGCCAATGTTGATTAATTATCTAACAAGTAATGACGCGCGCGTTCGAGGTGATGCTTGTCATTACCTGTCGTTAACAAACGATGTTTCGACTATCCCGCTTATAAAAAAGCTGTTATCAGATGAGAGTGCAGAAGTCAGAGAAATCGCACAGGATAGCCTGGATGAGCTGCAAGGTTTGCTGTGAGACTTATAGGATTGCATCTTCGATATTGTGACCTTTGAAAAAAACATAGAAGTAAGTATTCTTATGCCTGTCTACAATGCAGAGCATACTCTGCATGAATGTCTGGATAGTATTCTTAAACAGTCGCTGCAAAATTTCGAAGTTATTGCGGTTGATGATTTTTCCAGTGATAGATCAGTAGCAGTGATGCAGTCATATAATGATCCACGTTTCGTCATTATTAATAATAAGAGTAAAGGTATAGTTTCTGCGCTTAATACAGGTCTTGCTTTCTGTCGGGCCAACTTTGTCGCCAGGATGGATGCTGATGATGTGATGCATGAGCAGCGCCTGCAAAAGCAGTTTGAGCAGTTGAAAAAAAACAGCGATATATCACTATGTGCAACGCAGGCAAGAAAGTTTCCAAAGGATAAAATACAGGCTGGATATATAGAATATATGCGTTGGCAAAATGCCTGTCTCAGTATGAAAGATATACAAAATCAGATATATATTGAATCACCGTTTGCTCATCCTAGTGTGATGTTTCGTAAAGATGATGTTATTGACGCGGGGGCGTATCTGGAGGGTGACTTTCCGGAAGACTACGAGTTATGGCTGAGGATGTTTCAGCGAGGATATAAGATGGTGAAGCTAGAACAGGAGCTGATGTATTGGCGAGAGTCGGATGGCCGTCTATCAAGAAACTGTAGCCGTTACTCTGATGCTGCTTTTGAGAGATTGCGTGCCAACTATCTGGCAAAAGATCCGCGGCTGATGGGCAGGAGAATTGTTATCTGGGGTGCGGGTAGAAAAACCAGGCAGCGGGCGCAGTTATTAATAGATCAGGGTGTAAAACCGGTCGCCTGGATCGATATCGACAGTCGAAAAGTTAACAAGGAATATCAGGGCGTCAGGACGTTTTTGCCAGACTGGTTGCTGCAACATGACGACAAACCCTTTGTTTTAAATTATGTTCGTAATCACGGTGTGCGTGAAAAATGTCGTCTCTATCTTAATCAGGCGGGATATGTGATGGGCCAGGACTATCTGGATGTAGCCTGAGTCATTTACCAGCAATAGCCGATGTGGTTTAAACGTAGCAGCAGCTCGTTCTATTACTCAAGCCACTCGATAAGATAGTAAATAAATTGCCCTTCGGACGATTTTGATGGGCCACTAACACGCGCAGCAAAATATTTTTTTTCAGGGTCTGCTGCGTCTAATGCATCAGCGGCGCAGTCTTTGATTTCAACGCAGTTAGCTGCAAAGCGGTTACGGCTGCGTTTGGGTACATATACTACAGCGTATTCAAGATTTGAAGCGCTAGACTCAGGATCCGGTGGTACCATGCCTCGCATATCAGCTCAGTATCATCTAATGTTTATTTATCTTATCAACATAAGCCATGCCTATTGCAGATATCACAAAGGTCAGGTGAATGATGACAAACCACATCAGTTTATCATTGGCGATAGATTGCACATTCATGAATTTTTGCAGGAGGTGGATAGATGAGATGGCGACGATAGAGGCGGCAACTTTCTGTTTTAGTGAGCCTGCATCCATCTTTCCAAGCCAGCTCAGCTTTTCTTCGCCATGATCTAAATCGATGTTAGAGACAAAGTTTTCATAGCCACTGAGCATCACCATGACGATCAGCCCGCCGACAAGCGAGAGATCGATCAGGCCCAAGATAATCAATACCAGATCAGCCTCTTTGGTCGAAAAGACCAGGGGGAGCACATGAAACACTTCCTGAAAAAACTTAAGACCAAGAAGTAATAGGCCGAAGCTAAGGCCTAAGTATATAGGCGCCAGTAACCAGCGGCTGGCGTAAAGAAATTTTTCTGCAATGTTTTCAATCATGCCGTGATTTTACCGTAGAGAAGCGCGAAGTGTAGAGGTTTTTTTTATTATCCCTGATCGCTAGTCAAAGCTACCACATCCTCGGCAACTACGTCCTGCGTTGCCCTAATACCGTCCATCCATGGACATATGTTATCGCCCCTTACCTACGTCCATGTAGGCAAAATAATGCACTTTAGTGCAAGGCTTTAGCTGCTATTCAGGTTTGCAGTGATGAGACTAGTGTTACTAAAAAGGGTTGAAAAGTCTATTGCAATGATAGATTGATACTCTCGCGGAGGCGCAAAGTCGCAGAGAAAAAACGACAATAAGGTTTTCCTTGTTTCTCTCTGCGACTTTGCGCCTCCGCGAGAAACTATTATGTGCAATGAGAATGAGTTTCAGTTGAGCTCAGAATGATTACACTATTCATTTAATAATTCGACCACATTTTTTTCTAATGCGTTAACTGCGCCAAAGCTTACCTGGCGAAGGATTCCTTTTCTGTCGATGAGAATGGAGGATGGTGTGCCCTGTAACTGATACATGTCAAAAGTTAGTGCATGGTATTGCTTATCTTTTAGATAAGCTTCGGCTTTTTTATAGATACCTGATTTTCGTTCTTCGTCCCAGGAGTGCTGAAAAAAGTCCGGTATCTGGCTTAATATAAACTGGTTGATGCTGGCTTCATCTACGATAGCCTCATTTTTCACCAGCTTATCCATGGCAACACTGAAAGGGATGGTATATGGCAGTTTTTGGTTTTCCAGAAAACCGGAGTCATCTAGTTGAGCCAGTGGGTCGCCGATTAATTCTCCATGTTGCAGCAGACGCTCGAGGTTATTCAATGTATTATGTTCAAAGTGTTCGAACGCAGTCGCGATAGCAAAAACTTTTAATCCCTGCGAATGGTAGGTTTTATGAAGATGGATAACTTCAGGTAGGGCATGAATAAAACAGCCGGGGCAGTTGACCTGTATGACCTCGATGAGGATAACCTGTCCGGTTAATTCTTTTATCGCTAGTTCCTCGCCCTGAACCCAGCATTCGATTTCAGGCTGTGGTGCGGGTTTATTAATAATGGCTTTCATATGTGTATGAGCGTGAATGGTTGGACATGGTTGAAGATAGAAATAAGCTAAAGCAAGATTATACTGATTTAACTCCGGAGACTATACTCGATGCGGTTGAGTCTTTGTCATATGAGACCAGCGGTCGCTTACTGGCGCTAAATAGTTATGAAAACCGTGTCTATCGTTGTGACCTGGAAAATGAAGCGCCTGTTATCGCCAAATTTTATCGCCCCGGTCGTTGGAGTGATGAAGCTATCCAGGAAGAGCATAAGTTTGCTTTAGCGCTGCAGGCACAGGAGATTCCTGTGGTTGCGCCGATGGTTATTGGTGAAAAATCTTTATTTGAATTCCAGGGTTATCGATTTGCATTATTTCCACAACGTGGCGGCCGTTGGCCTGATCTGGAAACACGCGATGATCTAAACTGGATGGGGCGTTTTATTGCGCGTATCCATAATGTCGGGCGAACCTCTTCGTTTGAGCATAGACAAAAAATTGAGATAAACCGAATGGGCTACGAACCGGCAGCTTATCTGCAAGAGCATGGTTTTATTCCGGACTATCTCGAGCAGGCTTACCAGACACTGGTTGCTGATCTGCTAAAACAAATCGAAGCGTCCTTTGAACGTTGCGGTAATTACCAGAGCATTCGTCTGCACGGCGACTGTCACCGAAGTAATGTTTTATGGACCGAAAAAGGCCCGCATTTCGTTGATCTGGACGATTGCTGCACTGGTCCGGCGATCCAGGATCTGTGGATGTTGCTATCAGGTGAACGTGAGGAGATGACCGAGCAGATGTGTGATCTGCTGGAAGGTTATGAAGAGTTTGCTGAACTGGATTTAAAAGAACTGCATCTGATAGAAGCGCTACGCACTCTGCGTATGATGCATTATGCCGCCTGGCTGGCCAAACGCTGGGATGACGCCGCTTTCCCGTTGGCTTTCCCCTGGTTTAATACCAGTCAGTATTGGGAGGAGCATGTGCTGGAGTTGCGGGAGCAGTTATCGAGATTGCATGAGCCGGTGCTGGTTGTGTGAACTTATGAGATTGTGTTACTAAAAAGGCAGGGCTAGAAAAACAGGGGTTGAAAGCCTATTATAAAGATAGATTGATACTCTCGCAGAGGCGCAGAGAGAAACAAAGAAAATATTATTGTTGTTTTTTCTCTGTGTCTTTGCGCCTCTGCGAGAAAATAAATAATTACGACTTACAGGTTGAAAACTATGAAGATAAGCATCATCAGCGGTAGCCACCGCAAACCGTCGCAAAGTGAAAAAGTTGCGCGTTATCTGGAGAAAACACTAAATAATACATTCGATGATATCGAACCCTGGGTTTATACGCTGGCAGAGAATCCTCTGCCATTATGGGATCAGACATTGTGGGAAGACAATGAAGAGTGGAATCAACGACTGGCGCCCATAAAGCAGCAATTGTCTGATAGTGATGGATTTATTATTATCTCGCCGGAATGGCACGGACAGGTGCCAGCAGGCTTGAAAAACTTTTTTCTGATGTTTAACCGTTTTGAGCTGGGGCATAAACCGGCGCTGATCGTTACGGTGTCGTCGGCCGACGGTGGTGCTTACCCGGTAGCTGAATTACGTATGAGCAGTTATAAAAATAATCGTCTGTGTTATATCCCTGAGCAACTGGTTTTACGCAATATCGAAAAAATACTGAATGACAATGCCGCGGATAATGATGAAGGTGCTGATACTTATTTCAAAGAGCGTATCTCATGGACTCTGGGGATATTACGTGGTTACGCCATCGCGTTAAAAGGCATGCGTGATACGACTGATATCCATCACGATAAATTTGGTAATGGCATGTAGTTAGAGCTCTTGTTGATCAGCGTTGATTTAAATAAGTGAATGTTGTGTTTCTATATATTCGATGTCTTCCAGCGTCTTATCTCTGGATTTAGTTTGATTTGATTTGCGCATCATGGCTTCAACACGTGCGGTGTTGATTACCTCCTGATTGATGATTTTGGGGTACAGCGGATACATTTTATCGACCAGCAATGCATACTGTCTGGCAGATTGTTCAAGTCTTTCGCGTTGAGTATCTCTCAAAAAATCCAGTACCAGCAAACATGGAGATAGCCAGTGAATAAAGGCGTCGATCAGTGTTTCGTCAGATTTATAAGGCCATTGTTGCTGTACCAGCATTTTTGGGAATAGTCTTGCTGACAGTTCTCTGTTGATCAGGTGACTTTTCAGATTTACACCATTTAAACCTTTGCCATAATCAAACCGGTCGCGGTAGAACCACTGTGCTGACGGTTGTTGACCAGCGCGATGGTTGATCATTTTGTTAAGCAGTTCACCGGCGCAGGTCAGGGTTTCATCGGTGATGGAAAATTCTTTTAGAAACTCCTGTTTGCAGCGTAAGCCGGCTTCCCAGGATAAATTTTTAGCGGTGTGAATCTCTGACTTTTTACAGACACTGTCGAGTAGCGCTAAGGGTTCACTGGTTTTGCCATCGAGCAACCATAGTTCATATTTATCCTTAAACGGATAAGGGCACGAGTCTGCATATTGTTCGATGGCATCGAGCAGCGCCCGTCCGATCGCCTGTATTTCATTGTAATGATAGGA
>CAWBXM010000131.1:0-3824 GCA_963792545.1 uncultured Gammaproteobacteria bacterium
GGCGATCAGGGGTGAGCGTTGTAGTCCGGATGTTTTACTCCAGTCGGCAAAACGAATGTCCGGCAAATCAATTTCGAAAAACTCTTCTGGATCGTCAGTTGGGCAATCGAATGTGTCGTGGATGTAGAGTGTCCAGTGGCTACCATCTATCGTTACCGCATCAGCGCCGCCGATGGAGATAATATTCATTACTCCTCGAAACGGATTGAGAATTCTTTGGCTGTAGCAATTGACTGGCATAGTTAAAATCTAGTTGAAAATGAGTTATTTTCATTAGTTTTAGCATAAAAAACAAAGTTCTACGATTTGGTATTTTGATTTTCCGTTGCCTGTTAAGGGGAGTTTATTATTCTATCTAAAGCGGTCACTTGACGTGGATCCTGTCGTCGTTTCCTAAAAGGAGCTTATTTTGGTACAATGTGCCCCATTTTTTAGACTAACTAGCCTTTTTATTGGCCCGGATATGATATGCAAATTCAACCCAATTCAGTTGTAACCCTGCACTACACACTTAAAGATAACGACGGCGCGATTATTGATCAGTCGGATGACGACAGTTTTTTGTACCTGCATGGCGCAATGAACATTATTCCAGGTCTGGAAAAGGCGTTAACCGGCAAGTCTGTCGGTGAGGAATTTTCGGTAAAAGTTTCACCTGAAGAAGGTTATGGCGTAAAACAGGCCGATCGTATTCAGGAAGTGCCTAAAGAAATGTTTGAAAGTTCAGATGATATTCAGGTCGGCACCCAGTTTCATGCGCAGAGCCCCGATGGTCAGGCGGTGGTTGTTACAGTTACTGAAGTGAAAGATGACTCTGTGGTTATTGATGCTAATCATGCTCTAGCCGGTGTGGATTTGAACTTTGATGTCAAGATCATCAATATTCGTGAAGCTTCGGAAGAAGAGATGGCGCACGGTCATGTACATGGACCGGATGGTCATAATCATTAAGGAAGTGCCGATCAGGTCGTGAATTCGTATCTTGCAACGCAGAAGCGAGCATTCTGAGTACAATCTACTTCACTCAGACCTGATTAGAGCTTCTTTGAATAACATCGTTAGTAATTTGTCTCTGGTCTCTGGATGAGCGATCACTGTTAAGCGGTATCATTTAAAAATGCGATGCTGCTGTTAATTACTGCCTCATCATGGATGATGCGGCGATGGCCTAAACCTTTAGTCTTAATGAATTTTGCGTTTGGCCATGCATTGGCAATCTCTTCACCACTACGCCATGAAATATCAGCATCATCCTCGTCGTGTATGACCAGGCCTTTACAGTTTAGCTTTTTAACGTTGTTTACAGTGTTGATCGCGTCTCTGATAATTTGACCATGGCTGGCAAATGACTTTCGAATGAAGACCTGTGTCACCTTATCAGGCAGTGCGAGTATGCGCTGAAAGTTATCAAAAATTATCTGAAAATCTTTAGGCGGGCAGATTAAAACAGCACGCTCTACCTTTACACCCAGCGACATCGCATAAGCTAATATCATACCGCCAAAGGAATGTGTGATGGCAGCATCAAACTTGCCATAGTGTTTGTCGAGTGCGAGTACTACATCTGTCATTTCCAATAAACTGGTCTGTGTGCCCGGCGAGTTGCCATGCGCCGGTCCATCAAAGCTGATAATGCGATAGCCGAGGCTGTTGAGTCGTTTGATATAGTTAACAATTTGTGTGCCACGACCGGTCCAGCCATGAATGAATAATAATGTTTTGTCAGTGGTGTTATTTTCGGGCTGCCAGATATAAACAGCCACGGCTAAACCATTAACCTGGATGGTTTTCCTGTCTGCAGAGTGCAGTGCAGGTAGTTCATAAGAGGGTGTCTTAAATCGCGTGGTGGTAAACCATTGCTGGTAAGCACGGTTGCCAAAATATACGGGGAATACTCGACCGAATGTGTTGTAGGTGAATCGTAGATAACGCAGTGCAAGAGGTGTTTTTGTTGTCTTTTTATTCCTGATTTTACTCATAGGACAGAATCTGTGTATTTGTTTACAGGAATAAAAAAACCCGTGATAAAATACAGTAACCACTTTAATGTAAAAATCAGTTACAGGTTTGTAAGTATGTTATCAGAAGAGCAGTTGCATCAGTTATATTATGCAAAAGAATCAGGCATTCATGGCAAAGGATTGTATGCGCGAACCAAGTTCAAAAAAGGAGACTACATGGGTGAGTATGACGGTCCTGTTGTCAGTGATAATGGTACGCACGTGTTATGGGTCGAAAAATATGACGATGTATGGGTCGGGCGAGATGGGCAAAATTTGCTGCGTTATTTGAACCATAGTGCAGAGCCACATGCAGAGTTTATTGATTTTGAGTTATATGCAATACGTGATATTCACCCGGACGAAGAGATAACGATTGACTATGGTGAAGAGCCGTAAAGGCACAGTGAACTATTTTCCTGAAGGGAGTTGGTGAACTATCAATAGAGCGTTGGCAGATTATTATGGTAGTGCGGAAGCAGCTACTAATGCTGATACACAACTAAAAAGCAAAGAGCGTAAAAAGTATTCATTATTTGCTGTCATGCTGGATGATGTGATTTCCGATTTTCCTTAACGCAGGAGAAACCATGAGTATTTTAACAACTGCAGCTATAAGCCTCGTCATCGTTTTACATATTCTATTTATGGTGCTTGAAATGTTTATGTGGAATACTCCATTTGGACGAAAAACATTTGGCCTAAAAGAAGATTACGCAAAACAGTCCGCAGCCTTAGCCGCGAATCAGGGTTTATACAATGGTTTTCTCGCCGCCGGTCTCTTATGGGGGCTGGTCAGCACTGGCGGTTTTGATGCACTCATGTTTTTCCTCAGCTGCGTTATAATCGCAGGCATATACGGAGCGTTGACCGCGAAACGCTCCATCTTATTTTTACAGGCCTTACCTGCGGCTATCGCAATGGCCCTACTTATTCTGAATAACTAAGGAACCTTTACTTCTTTCACGAATTGATCAGAGGGTTCCCTAATACCTACAGGTAAAAACAATGAATCAAAAAATCAAAAACATTAAACCAGCCAGCGCATTTTTTTTACCTGCTGTACTAGCGACTGCTGTGTTCGGCTCTTTTGTACTAACGGCTTGCTCACCGTCAGGGGATAATGCAGAAGAAAATGCTGTATCACAAGCAGCTATACAGGAAAGCTCACAAACAGCAAGTACAGCAACTACCGGTAGAGTAGCAGGCGACTTCCCTTATGCGTTTGAAAAAGTAGAGGGAAATACCTGGGTAATACACGGGCCGCGTGAATTACCCAATCCAGAAAATAAAGGTTTCATGAATAACCCGGGTATTGTAATAACCTCTGCCGGCTTAGTCATGATAGACCCTGGCTCAACCGTGCAGGTTGGTGAACACGTTCTTGAAGAAGTTAAAAAGATAAGCGATCTGCCTGTGGTAGCGGTATTCAATACCCACGTTCATGGTGATCACTGGTTAGCTAATCAGGCGATCAAGGCGGCTTACCCCGAGGTGAAAATTTATGGTCACCCGGAAATGCTGCATGATATAGAAAATGGTGAAGGTGAAAACTGGGTCAATATCATGAATACCCTCACCGAAGGTGCCAGCCTGGGGACAGAAGTCGTTGCGCCTGATCTTACTGTAGATAATGACAATGTGATTAAAGTAGGTGACACCGAATTTAAGATACACCACTACGGCATAGCTCATACTACAGGCGATATAATGATCGAAGTTGTCGGAAGTTCAGTGATATTTCTTGGCGACAATGTTTTATCATTGCGTATACCCAGAACATCAGACGGTCAGTTTCAGGGCAACATAACAACTATCAACACC
>CAWBXM010000132.1:0-9014 GCA_963792545.1 uncultured Gammaproteobacteria bacterium
ATCCAGTACCAGGTCATATCCTCCGCGTTTCTGGTACATTTTATGCCAGTAGAAAGTGAAGTTACGTTCAGTTGAGATGGTGATGGTTTGACCTGTTGCTTTGCTGAGGTAGTCTGCTAGCGGCTGGTAAATTTCTTTCAATTCTTTTTCAGGCAAGATGGGCTGGATGGCGAGCTTGTATTCTGCTGCCTGGCACAGCGTAGCGCTTGAGACGAGGAAAGCGAATAATATTGTTAGTTTAGCAATCATTATGTAATGCCCTTTACGGATTCTAATTATGGGGTCAGGTTTTATAAAAGCGTGTGATCTATAGATTTTTTTATAATAATTTCCTTAGTATCTGATAAAGAGTTTAGTGCAGGTTTTGCTTTTTATCTGACTTATGAGTGTTTAAAACTGCTTTTAAGCACATGAATTAATGTGAGTTTTCGTTATTTATGAAATTGCTGCATAGCATTTAAGTCAGCGCCAAGATACGGAGCTATAAATGTTGAAAATACGATGTGCTCATCTGTGGCTTGCTCATTAGGTAGAATTAGGGGAAAATATGCGCCTTTCAATGATGACTGGTACAGCGATTTACGAGCTATTATTTGCACTTTAGTCGTTGATTCCATAATAAATTTTGTCATTTCGCGGGTGTTTTTTATGCCGGCTGTGGTGGCGTATTCAGTTACAAAAACTTAATCGGAGAGCACAATGCCTTCACGTAATGAACTAGCAAACGCGATTCGCTTCCTGACAATGGACGCGGTTCAAATCCCTAATTCGGGTCATCCTGGCGCACCTATGGGCATGGCGGATATCGCTGAAGTCCTATGGAATGACTTCATGAAACATAACCCGACTAACCCAAAGTGGGCTGATCGTGATCGCTTTGTGATGTCTAATGGTCATGCGTCAATGATGCCTTATTCAGTATTGCATTTAACGGGATACGACCTTGGCATTGAAGACCTGAAAAAATTCCGTCAGTTACATTCTAAGACGCCGGGTCATCCTGAGTACGGTTATACCCCGGGTATCGAAACGACCACAGGTCCTTTAGGTCAGGGTGTTACTAATGCTGTTGGTATGGCGTTAGCTGAAAAAGTAATGGCTGCACAGTTCAATAAAGATGGCCATGAAATCGTTGATCACAAAACATTCGTGTTCCTGGGTGATGGTTGTTTGATGGAAGGTATCTCTCACGAGGCATGTTCACTGGCGGGTTCTTTCGGTCTGAGCAAACTGATCTGCTTCTATGACGATAACAACATCTCTATCGACGGTAACGTTGACGGCTGGTTTGTTGATGACACGCCAAAGCGTTTTGAAGCTTATGGCTGGCACGTTATTTCTATCGACGGTCATGATGCGGAAGCAATCAAGAAAGCAACGGCAGAAGCCATTGCTTCTGACAAACCTTCATTGATCTGCTGTAACACAGTAATCGGTAAAGGCGCACCTAACAAAGGTGGTGGTCATAACGTACACGGTGAAGCACTGGGCGCTGATGAGATCGCTGCAGCACGTGAACACCTGAATTGGGAGCACGAAGCATTTGTTATCCCTGATGACATCTATGCTGGCTGGGATGCAAAAGACGCAGGTAAAGCTGCCGAATCTGCATGGGATGAGAAGTTTGCTGCTTATGCTGCAGCTTTCCCAGCTGAAGCTGCTGAGTTTACACGTCGTATGAACGGTGACCTACCTGCGCACTTTAATGTTGGCGCTGACAAAATTATCGCTGACATCAACGCGAAAGAAGAGTCACCGGCAACACGTGTTGCTTCTAAAGGTGCGCTGAATGGATTCGCGCCATTACTGCCTGAGTTCCTGGGCGGTTCTGCTGACTTAACCCCATCAAACAATACATTTAATGACAAGAGTGTTCGTATCAATGACGACCACGGTTCAGCTGAGATGAACTTTGCCGGTAACTACATCTCTTACGGTGTACGTGAGTTCGGTATGAGCGCGATCATGAACGGTGTAACACTTCACGGTGGTCTAATGCCTTACGGTGCAACCTTCCTGATGTTCTCTGAGTATGCACGTAACGCACTGCGTATGGCTGCATTGATGAAGATCCGCAGTATCTTTGTTTACACACATGACTCTATCGGTCTGGGTGAAGATGGTCCGACTCACCAGGCTATCGAGCAGATTCCTACATTGCGTATGATTCCTAACATGTCTGTATGGCGTCCTTGTGACACTGTTGAAACAGCGGTTTCATGGAAATGTGCGATCGAATCAAAAGATGCACCATCTACATTGATCTTCTCTCGTCAGAATCTTGCGTTCCAGAAACGTGATGCTGCACAGATAGCAAACATCGAAAAAGGTGGTTACATCCTTAAAGATGCAGACGGTACACCTGATGTAATCGTTATAGCTACCGGTTCTGAGGTTGATCTTGCGATGAAAGCGGCTGAAGCATCAAGCAAAAACGTTCGTGTTGTTTCTATGCCATGTGTTGAAATTTTTGAAGCACAGGATGATGCGTACAAAGAATCTGTACTGCCAAAAGCAGTTAAAGCACGTGTAGCAGTTGAAGCTGCAATCATGGACGGCTGGTGGAAGTATGTTGGTATGGATGGTGCAGTTATCGGTATGACTACCTTTGGTGAATCAGCGCCTGCTCCACAGCTTTTTGAGTACTTCGGTTTCACTGTTGATAACGTTGTTAAAACTATCGATAGCGTTGCGTAATTAATTTGGTTTTAAGGGATGGCTAATATTTATTTGGTCATACTTGAGTTTGTTTATATATTTTTTAATTTAGGTTTGGAGATTTATTATGACTATTAAAGTCGGTATTAACGGTTTTGGCCGTATCGGTCGTATGGCTTTTCGTGCGATTGCAAAAGACTTCTCAGATATTGAAGTTGTAGGTATTAATGATTTATTGGACGCTGATTACCTTGCGTACATGCTTAAGTACGATTCAGTACACGGTAACTTTGACGGTGAAATTTCTGTTGAAGGCAATAACCTTATCGTAAACGGTAAAAAAATCCGTCTGACTGCTGAGCGTAACCCTGCTGATCTTAAGTGGAGTGACATCGGTGCTGACCTGATAATCGAGTGTACTGGTTTCTTCCTTACAGAAGAAAGCTGTCAGGCGCACATCGATGCAGGTGCGAAGAAAGTTGTTCAATCTGCACCTTCTAAAGACGCTACTCCAATGTTCGTATACGGTGTTAACCACAACGAATACGCTGGTCAGGCAATCGTTTCTGCAGCTTCTTGTACGACTAACTGTTTGGCACCTGTTGCTAAAGTTATCAATGACAAGTGGGGCATCAAACGTGGTCTTATGACTACTGTTCACGCTGCAACTGCTACACAGAAAACTGTTGACGGTCCTTCTATGAAAGACTGGCGCGGTGGCCGTGGTATCCTGGAAAACATAATTCCGTCTTCAACAGGTGCGGCTAAAGCAGTAGGTGTTGTGCTTCCTGAGCTAAACGGTAAATTAACTGGTATGGCTTTCCGTGTGCCTACTTCAGACGTTTCTGTAGTAGATTTAACTGTTGAATTAGAAAAATCAGCCACATACGAAGAAATCTGTGCTGAGCTTAAAGCAGCTGCAACTTCTGGTGACATGAGCAAGACTCTGGGTTACACGGATGAGAAAGTTGTTTCTACAGATTTCCGTGGTTGTAGTTTTTCTTCGATCTTTGATGCAGAAGCAGGTATTGCGCTTGACGGTACATTCGTGAAATTAGTTTCATGGTACGACAACGAGTATGGTTATACATGTAACATGCTTCGTTTCGTTGAGCACGTCTCCAAGTAAAGATCTTTTGTCCGGGAGCGGCGTTGCGGCTCAAATTTAAAATACTCACGTACTTACTATTGTACGCTCCGTTTTTAAATTCGAACAGCGCCTTGCTCGCGAACAAAATCTCCTCACTTGATCTCTTGTAGGAGCGGATTTTATTCCGCGATAAGCCTGCATAGATTGCGAGATTTAGATGATAATCAGCCCGGTTATATGTAGCCGGGCTGGTGTCTTTAGAAAGTTAAGCAAGTATTGTTTGTTAAGTTAAAAATTATCTAGTCATAATTATTTAACAAACCGTATTTAAAATGTAAGTAAAATTTTTTGGAGTTTTTAATCATGGCATTCATCAAGCTGACAGATTTAGATTTGGCTGGGAAGCGCGTTCTTATTCGTGCTGACCTTAACGTTCCTGTGAAAGATGGCAAGGTAACTTCTGATGCGCGTATTACTGCATCGATGCCAACGGTTGAACACTGCATGAAAGCAGGTGCTTCAGTAATGGTCATGTCACATCGCGGTCGTCCTGAAGAGGGTAAGGTTGATGATGAAAACTCAATGGCACCTATCGCTGATGTTATGTCTGAAAAACTTGGCACTAAAATTCGTCTTGTTAAAGATTATTTAGATAATGCGCCAATTGTTGCAGCTGGTGAGTGTGTGTTACTAGAAAACGTTCGCTTTAATAGAGGCGAGAAAAAAGACGACGAAACATTGTCCAAAAAATACGCGTCATTGTGTGACGTATTTGTAATGGATGCTTTTGGTACTGCTCATCGTGCACAGGCATCGACACATGGTGCGGGAAAATTTGCACCGTTAGCGTGTGCAGGCATTTTGCTTTCAGGTGAGTTAGATAGTCTTGCTAAAGCATTGGCTGAGCCTGCTCGTCCGATGGTTGCTATCGTTGGTGGCTCTAAAGTTTCTACAAAATTGACAGTATTAGAAGCGCTGTCAGAAAAAGTTGATCAGATGGTTGTTGGTGGTGGTATCGCAAATACCTTTTTGGCTGCAATGGGTCATAACGTTGGAAAGTCTTTGTACGAAGAAGATTTAGTAGATACAGCTAAGGACTTGATTGAAAAGATGACTGCTCGCGGTGCGATTATTCCAATTGCAACAGATGTGGTCTGTGCAAAAGAGTTTGCTGAAGACGCTGAAGCAACATTGAAAAAAGCGGAAGATGTTTTAGATGACGATATGATCTTTGATATCGGTCCTGATTCAGCTAAAGAACTTGCTGACATAATTAGCAAGGCCGGAACTATTATCTGGAATGGCCCTGTTGGCGTATTCGAGTTTGATCAGTTTGGCGAAGGCACAAAAACAGTTTCGATGGCGATCGCCGATGCGGATGGTTTTAGTCTTGCAGGTGGTGGTGATACGATTGCCGCGATACAAAAATATGATATTTATGACAAAGTATCTTACATCTCTACAGCTGGTGGCGCTTTCCTTGAGTATCTTGAAGGGAAAACTTTACCTGCAGTGGCGATGTTAGAAGAGTGTGCCGAAAAACATAAAAGCTAGTTGACGACTTAGAATAAAGAGTCCTTTACATTTTTGAGGTTAAAACCAAATATCGATGCGCAGAACTAAGATAGTCGCGACCTTAGGACCGGGTTCAAGTTCTTACGAAATAATACTTGAGATGATGCAGGCAGGCGTTGACGTTTTCCGTTTGAACTTTTCTCATGGTTCGCATGAGGAACAGGCGCATCGTGTTGAATTGATCCGTGCCTGTAGTGAGAAAACGGGGCGCATCGTTGGTATCCTGGCTGATCTGCAGGGGCCAAAAATTCGTACTCACAAATTCAAAGACGCTCAGGTGCAGTTGATAAGAGGTGAAACTTTTATTTTAGATGCGGCTTTAGGTAAAGACGAAGGTACTAATGAACGTGTCGGGCTAGCCTATAAGGATCTGCCAAAAGATGTAAAAAAAGGCGATATCCTTTTATTGGATGACGGCCGCGTCGAGTTAGAAGTCGACGAGGTTGTTGGTGATGAAGTTCGTTGTATCGTTATTTATACGTGTGTGTTATCTAACAACAAGGGTATCAATCTGAAAGGCGGTGGTCTGTCTGCGGCGGCACTGACCGATAAAGATAAAGAAGATTTAATAGCGGCAGCTGCCATGGGAGTCGATTACATGGCTTTGTCGTTTGCCCGAACTGCAGCAGATGTGAAACAGTGCCGTGAGCTTGTCAGGGTCGCTGGCAGTGATGCGGGTATCGTTACTAAAATAGAGCGCGCAGAAGCCATCGACAATATGGATGAGATTATTGATGCATCTGATGTGATCATGGTGGCTAGAGGCGACCTTGGTGTAGAGATGGGTGATGCGGAATTGCCTGCATTACAGAAAAGTCTGATAAAAGCTGCAAGAAGTAAAAATAAGGTAGTCATCACTGCAACGCAGATGATGGAATCGATGATCGATAGCCCGATTCCGACGCGTGCGGAAGTATTTGATGTGGCGAACTCCGTGCTTGATGGCACAGATGCGGTAATGCTTTCAGGTGAAACTGCGGTTGGTAAATATCCGGCAAAAACGATTAACGCAATGGGTCGTATCTGTGAGCATGCCGAGCGACAACGCGCTGCGATGGTATCTGATCATCGTGTTGACCTTATGTTTGGTAGGGTTGATGAAGCGATTGCTATGGCTACAATGTACGCAGCGAATCATCTTAAGGTGAACGCGATTGCATCTTTGACGGAATCGGGAGCGACAGTGTTATGGATGTCGCGTATCAGTTCGGGTATCCCGATCTTTGCGCTTACCCCAAGACTTGGGACTTTGCGAAAAGTCACCTTGTATCGAGGTGTTTACCCTGTTTATATAGAGCTTGATAAGATACGCCCCAGTAACGTGACCAGTGATGTAGTTGATGTGCTGAGAACAAGAAATATAGTAGCATCGGGCGATTGCTTTATATTGACTCGCGGTGACATGTTGGGCGATCAGGGTGGTGGCAGTAATACGATGAAAATTGTAGCTGTGGACTAAATATCAGTTATTTCGCGATGTAGAATTTTTAATAAATATGATTAGTTATACTTTTATAGGAGAGTTCAAATGGCTTTAATTTCACTAAGACAACTACTGGATCATGCTGCTGAAAACGATTACGGCATGCCAGCTTTTAATGTAAACAATATGGAGCAGGTGCATGCCATCATGCAGGCCGCTGACGAAACAAACAGTCCTGTCATTATGCAAGGTTCTGCTGGAGCGCGTTCTTATGCGGGCGAGCCATTCTTACGTCACCTGATTTCTGCTGCTATCGAAATGTATCCACATATTCCTGTTGTTATGCATCAGGATCACGGTTCAGAGCCAGCAGTATGTCTGCGTTCGATCCAGTCTGGTTTCAGTTCTGTCATGATGGACGGTTCATTGATGGCCGACATGAAAACACCTTCATCTTTCGAGTACAACGTAGACGTTACTCGCGAAGTGGTTAAGATGGCTCATGCTGGCGGTGTTTCTGTAGAAGGTGAGTTAGGTTGTTTAGGTTCTCTGGAAACAGGTGAAATGGGCGAGGAAGATGGCCACGGTGCTGAGGGTAAGCTGGACATGGATATGCTGTTAACTTCTGTTGAAGAAGCGGCTGACTTTGTTGAAGCAACAGGTGTAGACGCTTTAGCTATTGCTATCGGTACTTCACATGGTGCTTATAAGTTCACTAAAGAGCCTACTGGAGAGATTTTACGTATCGACCGTATCCGTGAGATTCACGCGCGCATCCCTAACACGCACCTTGTTATGCACGGTTCTTCATCAGTTCCTCAGGACTGGCTAGAGATCATCAACAACTTCGGTGGTGACATGGGGCAGACTTATGGTGTGCCAGTAGAAGAGATCCAGGAAGGCATCAAAAATGGTGTTGCTAAAGTTAATATCGATACAGATCTGCGTATGGCTTCAACCGGTTCTATCCGTAAACACCTGGCTGAAAATACTTCAAACTTTGATCCACGTAAATTCCTTAAGGAATCTACAAAAGCGATGAAAGAGATTTGTAAAGCACGTTATGAAGCATTTGGTTGTGCAGGTAATGCTTCTAAGATTAAACCTATCTCTCTTGAAGGTATGATCGGTTATTACAAGTAAGAGTTATTTTATCTGTAGATAAAAAAGGGAGCCTTGCTCCCTTTTTTATGTAACCGTTATATGTAAATTAAATATATTTTGAAGAGGTGATATATATGTCTGGATTAGAAATAGAAGATCAGATCGTCGGTGACGGAGAGGAAGCAATTGCAGGTCAAACTGTTGAGGTGCACTATACTGGCTGGTTGGTAGATGGTACTAAATTTGATTCAAGCCACGACCGCAATCAAACCTTTAGCTTTAAGCTGGGTGGTGGTCAGGTTATCGCTGGTTGGGATCAGGGTGTGGCCGGTATGAAAATTGGTGGTACACGTAAATTGACGATTCCACCTGACCTGGGTTATGGCGAACGTGGTGCCGGTGGTGTCATTCCGCCAAACGCTACGCTGGTTTTTAAAGTTGAATTGATCGGATTGAGTTAGTTTGTTTCGACTTTAATGGTCGCTGAATAAAAAAGCCGGGGTGGTGTACACACCCCGGCTTTTTTATTTCTTACCTGTAGGAGCGGAACTTCATTCCGCGATTTAGGTTTAGCTGAAGTAGATTGAATTGGGGCCCGGTTGGGCAATATTTACAGTGTGTTTTTAGTTAGGCATTGTGGGTCTCGCCCCACTGGCGAGTCACTCTTTTGCTGCAGCCCAAAAGAGTAACCAGAAAAGGCCGCCACTTCAGCTACGCCCCTGGAAAACAGGGGTCCCCATTTAGCCAAGACCATTATCATGCTGCACCAGAACTCGCAAAAGACGCTCAGACATGCTGGCACAGAAAGCCCATGATAATGGTATTGGCTAAATGGCTTGCTGAGGCGGACTAAAGGTCAAAGCCAAAAACGGTGTATGTGACTATTAATATGTTACAAAATTAGCTTTGGCGTGTGCCGTCTGTTTTTGTTTTTTCTTTTGATTTACTCTCACCTTAGCCAAGCCATTGAGGCGTGACGGGTAACATGGGCTTTCTGTGCCAGTATGTCTGAGCCCACATTTTTTTCGTGGGTGAGTTCTGGCGCAGCATGTTACCCGTCATGCCTCAATGGGAACCCCGTGTCTTTTACGGGGCGCCCGGCGTAGTGACGGCCTTTTTTGGGTACTTTTTTTGGCTGCTGAAAAAAAGTGCCTCGACTGCGGT
>CAWBXM010000133.1:0-9627 GCA_963792545.1 uncultured Gammaproteobacteria bacterium
AGTTATGTTACGTTTGAAAATTGATAGTCCAGGAACACGCCTAAAAATAGAACCAGGCCAAACCAGTTATTATTTAAAAATGCCTGAAAGCATAACTCGCGTTTTCTGTCTTTAATCAGGTATTGTTGGTAGGCTGCGAACACGCTGGCGGCTGTCACGCCCAGGTAATAGAAGCCGCTAAGTTCAGCGCGGTGACCGATCAGTATTAAATTAAAAATCAGTAACACCTGGATGATGCCAATAATTAATTTATCCTGATTACCAAATAATATCGCTGTCGATTTAACGCCAATTTTAATGTCATCATCATAATCGACCATGGCGTACATAGTGTCATATGCAGTCGCCCATAATACTGTCGCAAGAAAAATCAGCCAGGTAATAGAGGTGACTTCGTTCGCCTGTGCGGTATAGGCCATCGGTGCTGACCAGCCAAAAGCAGCGCCAAGGTGTACCTGTGGTAGATAGTGGTAGCGTTTCATAAACGGGTAACTGGCCGCGAGCAGGATGCCGCCGACTGACATCCAGATGGTGAGTTCATTCATGAACAGTACTAAAGCAAAGGCGGCGATGCTGAGTAAGGCAAATACCAGTAGTGTTTCTTTTTCACTAATTTTCCCTGACACCAGCGGGCGCTGGGTGGTACGTTTCACTTTGCCGTCGATATGGCGGTCAGCGTAGTCGTTGATTGCGCAGCCAGCAGAGCGCATCAGAATGACGCCGAAGACAAAGACAAGTAATACCAGTGGATCAGGCCAGCCTTCTGCTGCTAGCCATAAAGCGATCAGTGTCGGCCATAACAGTAATAAGATGCCTATAGGTTTATCAAGACGAGTTAGCTGGGCATAGATCGCTAACTTTTTATAGAGAGTGGATTGTTTTGTTAAGAAAATCCATTGCGCAGACAAGCCTGCTATTTTCAGGTAAATAGCTTCCAGCTTATCAAGTGCCGGGTGTCGTGCTAGATACTCGAGTAGTTGATCAACTTTTTGAAATATATAACGAATAATAAGTATTATGGTTTCGAATGTCGTTTTGGCTTGAGGTAAAATGATATCTTTCAGCTTTATCAGTTGTGCGCCAGTCTGCAGCCAGGTTTTTTTTATTTTTGGCAATAGAGTAGCGAGCATGTTTGAGAAAGCGGGTTGCGTTTGCATTAGCTGGAATTTTACCTGATTCTGTCATCTAAAGAACCGAAAATGTAACCCTCGGCCCCTCAAACCCGGCATGATTAGTGGTATAGTTTTTATCTGTTAGTAACCGTTAAAATAAAATGATTAAGTGTTATGAAAAATATACGGCCTTTTGAAAATCACATACCGCAGATCGCCAGCAGCGTATTTATCGATGACAGCGCCGTAGTCACTGGCAATGTTGTTATCGGTGAAGATAGCTCGGTATGGCCCTGCTGTTCAGTGCGCGGTGATATTCATTCGATTAGAATTGGGCAGCGAAGCAATATACAGGATGGCAGCGTTCTGCATGTAACGCATGATAGCGAATATGCGCCGGGCGGAGCCAAACTGACCGTTGGCAATGATGTTACCGTTGGTCATAACGTAATATTGCACGCCTGCACAGTAGAAGATCGGTGTTTGATCGGCATGGGTTCGGTAGTGCTGGATGGTGCCATCGTGCAATCAGGCGCCATGGTCGGTGCAGGTAGTTTAGTGCCGCCGAATAAGATACTGGACGGTGGTTACATGTGGCTGGGCAGTCCGGTCAAAAAAGTAAGACCGCTGACGGATAAAGAAACCACTTTTCTATCCTATTCGGCTGAACATTATGTGAAACTGAAAGATCGACATACTAAATAGCTGAAATTCGTATAAAAAAGAAGCCTTTTGTTCTATCATTTCAGTGTACCTGTCAACAATGATATGGAACTGTCGTAAATATGACTAAAACTCCATTACTATTCTGAAAACTGAACTACACTTTTAGCATATTAAACGTAACTTATTGAATATTATTGGATTTAGTCCAGATCACTATGGCTGCAGAAACCTCCTCTAACATCATCGACCTAAGTCGTAGCCTTCAGCAAAAAGAGTCTGAGATTGAGCTATTACAGCAGACCTTCACCGAGATCGGCAGTGAGCTCGATATAACGCGCGTTTTTCAGATTGTTTCAGAGCGCGCGCTAGCACTAATTAATGCCGAAACACTTCTTATTCCTTTACTCGATGATAACTGTAAAACTTATACCTACCGCGGCGGTGCAGGTGCAAACGCGGATGAAATTGTCGGTGAGTCGTTGCCTATAGATTATGGCGTTTGTGGTTGGGTATGGCAGCATAAAAAACCCTGGTGGAAGGGTATGCTTGATGAGCTTAGTGATGACGAAAAAAATCTCTGGAAGCGACAAGCAGGTAACATGATCCTTGTACCGCTACAGGGTAAACGGCATTTTCTTGGTGGTATCGCCGGAATAAATAAAAAAGATGGCACCAGCTTTGATAAGAAGGACTTAAATTTATTGCAGCTGTTTGCCAGTATTGTTTCAGTGGCTATCGAAAATGCCATGGCTGTAAAAAGTATCGAAGATTCACGTGAATTAAATGAGGACTACCGTTACAAACTGGAACATCTGAATAAACAGCTTATCGAGAGCAGTAAAGAGCTGGAATATCTTTCGCTATATGACTCGGTGACTTCGCTGCCTAATCGCTCATTATTCCACGACCGTCTTACACGTGATATCGCAGAAGCTGAATGTAGTGCTGGTGGTATCGGTATTCTATTGATTGATATAGATAGTTTTAAAGACATCAACGACACCCTGGGTCATGATCGTGGCGACAATCTGCTAAACAAGATAGCAAAACGGTTTGGTGGAGAGATTAAAAATAATGAAACACTGGCGCGACTTGGCGGCGATGAATTTATTATCGTCTTGCCTGAGCATACGCCGCCCCAGGTAATGAAGCGTGCACAGCGATTTATCAATTGCCTGAAAGATGCATTTTCTATAGAACAAAATACTTTAGTTGTTGACGCAAGTATTGGTATCGCTAATTATCCCGAGCATGGTAGGTCCATCAGCGCCTTGTTAAGTCATGCTGATTTTGCAATGTATGAAGCAAAAAGTAGTAACGTTAAAATCTGTGAATATAACCCGGAGAGTGATCATCTGGCGCAAGGTCATCTGGAGATGGTTACCGATGTACGGCAGGCGCTGGAAAATAAACAGTTCGAGTTGCATTACCAGCCAAAAATAAGCGCAAAAACCGGGCAGGTTATCTCTGCTGAAGCGTTAGGGCGCTGGCACAGTAAAGAGCGCGGTAACGTGCCACCTACTATATTTATTCGTATGCTTGAGCAAAATGGACTGATCGATGAGTACACTTACTGGGCGATAGAAACTGCACTGGCGCAGGCAAAAGAATGGAAAAGTGGTTATAGCACTATGCGTGTAGCGGTAAATCTATCGCCACAAACGTTGATGCATCCTGAATTTATAGAAAATTTTGACCAGATAATAAAAAATGAAAGTGACGGGGAGCTGTTAACTTTTGAAATAACTGAAAACTTATTTCTCTCTGAATTTGATCGCTTAGCTGAAGTGCTGGAACACATCTGCGCATTGGGTGTAGAGTTATCAATCGATGATTACGGTACCGGTTATTCATCGCTGAGCCGTTTAAGGCGCTTGCCGGTGAGTGAATTGAAAATCGATCAGACCTTCATCAAAGATATGGCCCATAACAAAGATGATGAAGCGGTCGTGCATTCGACCATCGAGCTGGCGCATAACCTGGGTTTGAGTGTAGTGGCAGAGGGCGTGGAAAACCGGGCATCGCTAAACCTGCTGACTAAACTAGGCTGCGACACCATCCAGGGATTTCTGATCAGCAAACCACTGTCAATAGATTTATTTAACCGGTTTATTAAAGACCAGTGAAAGACTGAATAACGATATTACTGAAACAGGTCTTTTTTCTGTTTCAGTGCAAGTTAGCCATGTGCAATCGGTTTTTCTGTAAACAGGTAATCTTTTAACTCTTTATCAAATTTCGGATCCTTACGTCGTATCCATTCTAAGACCATAGCAGCATGTTCTTTTTCTTCATCTCTGTTATGAGCAAGAATGGCTTTTAGCTCGTTATCCTTGCAGGCATCTACGCGCTGGTTGTACCAGTCAACAGCTTCCAATTCTTCCATAAGTGAGGTTATAGCACGGTGCATATCCCGTGTTTCATCAGTCAGTTCATCGATGGGTTCGTGATAACCTTCATTTGACATGTCTATCTCCGTAAATGTTAATTTATTTATAATAGTACGAATTGTTGTACGATGTAAATGAAAATCCTCTGCCAGGTTATGGCTGTGCAGAGGCTCTTAATGTCTAAACTGATTATTTACCGTTATTTTCTGATTGATTGACTCTAATCAATGTGTCTATCGTTACTATCTGCAAAATTGTAGTATTACTAAATAATGTAAAAGGCAGAGAAATGATTACTGTAGAAGAGTTTATGACGGCAGATCCATACACATTGCGTGACAGCAACTCGCTGAATGATGCAAGGAAGGTTATGACAGAGAGACATATACGTCATATCCCTGTCATCGATAATGATAAGCATTTGATCGGGCTGGTCACCCAGAGAGATGTTCTTGCTGCGACGGATCCTGGCTCCAGGCAGCAGACAAGAAGCTCACCGCAGCAGGGAGATGCCGACATCAAGCTGTCAGATATCATGATTACAGACGTAAGCGTTATAGATAAAATGGATTCTTTGCGACAGGCTGCATTGTATATACAGTCACATAAATATGGCTGTTTACCTGTTGTCTCGGATGACCGTCTGGTTGGTATTATCACTGACAGTGATTTTATAGACATTGCGATCAATCTGCTCGAACAGGCAGAGGTATTGGAAGAAGAGGTCGCGGTTGAGTTAGAAGATAAAATAGATGATGTAGATTTTTTGGAGTATGAAGAGACTCAGTGAGTCTGAAACACTGGGTGAAAATACTTACTAAAAGAAAAAGTGTCCACAGATGAACACAAATGAACACAGATAAAAACAAATGATTATAAAGTATTTACAGGTTGAATCATTCGGGCGTTTGGATACGTTACGCTAACAAGACTTCCGGTATTAAAAATTTAAAAAGTTTGTATCTGCGTTCATCTGTGGAAATTTTTTTAAGCTTTTCCAGCGACGTCTGAGGGTTGGGTTTTTATTCGTTTGATGAAAACCATGACGAACATTCAGCTTTAAGCTGTCGGTATTGGTGGCCTGTTACTTCGTAGTCTCGGTTACAGCCAGTGCTTTCAATTTACTGATCAACACTTTGTCAGCCCAGTCGACACCACCGAACAAGGTGTAACGTATTTTTCCCTGAGGGTCGATGATGAAATTTGATGGTACCGCGAACACTTTCCAGTCTGAAATGCTATCGCCTGATTCATCCAGCAGTATAGTGAATCCGGGTTTTACTTCACTAACAAATTTTTCGACTTCTGCTTTGCTTTCACCCATGTCGATGGCCAGTATTTTAAATGGGACATCCGCCATTTTTTTTGTCATCTTATCCATGGTCGGCATTTCCTGACGGCATGGGCCGCAGTACGTTGCCCAGAACTGAACCAGGACAACTTTCCCTTTATAGTCATTTAGATCATGCGTTTTACCCTGTAAATCTTGTAATATCAGGGGAGGCGTCGCCTGATCGCTATTAAAGGGTTTTAACTCTGCTGCCTGTAGCAGGCTGCTCATGCTGAATAATGCAGCAAGGATAATCAGGTGTTTAATCATTGTTCGTGTTCCTTAATATAAAATAAGCTGACTTTGATCAAGCCAGCCATCTGTGATGTAACTACGTCTTCGGTTCGGTTAATGTCTTTACTATTAAATAGATGTCCGCGTACTTCAGGTATGACTTTGGCGGTTACTTTACTGCCACCTTTTTCTAATGCCTGGCTTAAGGTGGTAACGCCCCAACGATTCGGTGTGCGTCCACCTTCCAGTAACATAATGGGTAAGCGGGTTGTACCTACTGCGTCTACATATTCCGGTGCTTTTCCTGGATCTGGATCACCCTTAATCAGTCGTGGGAAGATTAAGATTGCACCGGCTAGCGGTGGTTTATTACTCGCTTCCCATTGGCCGGCGCTACGTAATAACAGCTGCGTATGTGGTCCACTGGCAATCAGAAACACTTTTTTACCGGTTTTGACCGCTGCTTCTATGATGCTCAATAATGAAGCGGTTGAAATCTGAGGCATGCTGCTCTGAACGTTTGGTAGCATAAGTGCAGATAACATATCTGGCATCCAGACTTCGACACCATCCTGGGCCAGCGAGGCGGCTGTTTTTTCTTCGAGGACACTTTTACCTTCGTCACAGGCGAAACCCAGTAGCAGCGTGTCACCGCTGGCGGGGAAAATGCGTACTTCGATGTCAGCATCGTCAGTCTCAATCGTTTTAAGCTCTTTTGCCTGTATTGAGGCAGTTAGGGTAAGCAGCGTTAACGACACGAAGAGGGTTTTTAGATTTATCATAGATTGATCAGGTCAAATTAGGCGGTTTGAGTTAAAATAGTTACTGTTTCAGTGATGGCTTGGCCGTACGCCCTACTCGATCATAAGGCTATCATTGTTTATTGCTATAATGGCTGTAGAGAGCTTCTCATCGTAGCTATCCGTTAATACGATATTTAATATACATAACACATTATGATTAGATCACATATCATCAAACGCGCTATTCTAGCACTAACCCTGCTTACATCGTTTTGCGCTATATCAAGTGCCGATGAATTAACGCAGGCAATCGCACTGACGCCCAATATTGAAAATGGCAGTAAGATTTACCCATTATGCGCCAGTTGCCATCTGCAGAATGGTTGGGGTAAAGAGGATGGTAGTTTTCCCGTTATCGCCGGGCAGCACCGTTATGTGTTGATCAAGCAATTAGAAGATATTCGCTCGAAGAGTCGAAATAATCCGACGATGTACCCGTTTACTGAACCGGGTTCTATCGGTGGCATGCAGGGCATTGCTGATGTGACCGCTTATATTGCTTCCATGCCGGTAGATCCGAATCCGGGTGTGGGAAGTGGTCGGGACCTGGCCCTGGGTGAGAAAATTTATCAGAAGCAATGTTCGCAATGTCATGGTAAAAATGGCCTTGGCGATAATGTAAACTTTTTTCCCAGGCTCAAAGGCCAGCATTATAAGTATCTAGCGCGCCAGTTAGAATGGATTAGTAACGGCTACCGAAAAAATACTAACCCATTGATGGTTGAGCGGGTTAAAGCTTTGTCGGACGCTGAGCTGAACGCGGTCGCCGATTATTTATCCAGGCTTAAGTGATCTTGATATATGCCTTGTATGCCTTGATATATTGCCCTATCATCTTCAGCAGGATTTCTCTTACATCACACGAAAGGTGTCAAGTTCATGATTTTAGATAATCTGACAATTTCTGCCCTTGTGATAGCAATCATGATGATCATGGTGATCATCGGGGCTATTGCATTGACCAGGCACACGGTAAATACAGATAAAAAAATACGCAGGATGGCGAAGCAATTTTCATTGATCCAGCATAACGATATAGCGTGTTCATACTGCAAGCGTATCTATAGTAAGCACCCTGAGCTCTGTGCAGGCATCGACTACACCTTGAAAGTAAACGGTGATGATGTTGAGATCGATGAATGGTATTCATCTCACCCTCGACCCGAGCGCCAGTAACAGGTTCTAGTGTTGAGTTACAGGATGTTAAGAAGATTGCTTATAAAAAATTCCATCCAGCGAGTTTGAGTATGATTAGGTTAAGCCATATATCAAGCGCATTGTTACTGCTTTCAAGTTTCGGCATGAGCAACGTCTGGGCGCATGATAATGAAACCCATTATGACCGTGTTCAGCTTAGCGTCAGTGCTACCGCACAGCTCGAAAACGACACTATGGTTGCGACCGTGTATGCACAGGAAGAGGGTGCTCAGGCTACAGAGCTTTCCAGCATCGTCAATAAACGGATTCGCTGGGGGCTCGAGCTGGTAAAAAAATACCCTGAAATAAAACACCAGACCAACGCTTACTCCAGTGACCCTGTTTACAGCAATAACAAGATAAAAGGCTGGCGAGTACGGCAGAGTTTACGTCTGGAGAGTCAGGATATGACATCGATGAGTGATTTGCTGGGTAAACTGCAGAGTGAGCTTGCACTGCAATCTATGCAGTTCACAGTTTCACCCACTAGCAAAAACAAACAGGATGAAAAACTCATCGATGAAGCTCTGCAGGCTTTTGAAGACCGTGCAAAGCAGGTGGTTAAAAAACTCAGCCGTAAAAATTACAAAATTGTTGATATCAACATATCTACCTCCGGCGCGCAGGGCATTCGCCCGCGATACAAAATGCAGGCCATGGCAATGGATATAGCGGAAAGTGCGCCGGTTATCTCTGCTGGAGAGCAAACCGTAAGCGTAACAGTTAGTGGAAATATAGAGCTGGAATGACACATAAGGGCATTTCTGTGTCTATAATGTTTCGTGAGGGACTTGGTGAAGTTGCTGTTTCTCTCATAATATAACAGATGTCAGTATTCATTCTGGCCTTATTTTGCTCCCCTATCAGGGCTCAGGGTATTGATATATGGTATTAGTATTTACCTCGCAATAACAGATGACGACTCTTTATGACATAGCAAGATTTTGTGATGCCTTTAAAGAGCAGGTCGCTGCGATTGATCATATAAAACCTGAGTCAGTTCCCGAAAAATACACCGACCGTATCCAACTGTATAAAAAATCTCTGGTCATGTCCGCTATCGACACGCTCGCCGGGTTTCGTTTTACCAGTCAAAATTATAAAGAACTTAACAGGCAAAACAAAAAACGTTTTATAAGATTTATCGCTGAGTTTAGTGAGTGGAAAAATGGTCCGTCAATAAGTGTTCCTTATCTGTTCGAACAATTGAGCAGGCGAGATTTGAGAGAGTGTGACCTGTATCATGCTTTATACGCCAAACTCCTGAAGCTTGAAGATAATAATGAAGGCGCAATCTTACATATTGAAGATGTAGATGTAATGGCTGCAGAATTATTTGAACTTGCTAAAACGGAGTATGAAGAACAGCTGATATTGAAGAGTCAGCATTACTCCTTGTTTTATGAGTACAGAAACTGCAAGACGAATACCTTGAGTGAGTCTGGTGGTATGATGGAGTCCTTTCAATATGCCAGGCCAAATTATTATTCGATAAAACAGGGCGTACACCATGATCTAATGCAATGGCAGCTTTCTTACCCTCTGGCACATTTCAATGACGTGTTTGTCGGCAGTTTGCATAATATGAAGAAATATTTTATTAAGACGAATACTAATCCTTATCTGTAAGAGGCCGTGAACAGAACATTACGAAGTTTGATGCTGGGTCCGGTGTGCAGAGGTATTGTATATAGTGAGTTGAATAAGTTTATAATGTGCTCTTCGATATCCTTTCCTTTAAGCTAGATCAGCATGACCCATCAACAAAATAATAACCCGCTCCATGGTAGAACACTTGAGTTTATCGTAAACAGCCTGGTCGAGCATTTTGGCTGGGATGAATTGGCTAATCGAATCGATATCCGCTGCTTCAAAAATGAACCGTCTGTTAATCC
>CAWBXM010000134.1:0-4130 GCA_963792545.1 uncultured Gammaproteobacteria bacterium
GGACCAAATACGCGATTATGCATGACACGATAACCCTGAATTGATAGCACCGAGCCATCGTCCATCTCGATCGGAAAGTTAACTATAGTAATACGTTTTGGTTTTTTTAAGAACTCGATCAAACCTTTCTTCAGCTTCTGGATATAACAGACAGCATGATCAAACTGTTGCTCACTGATAGCAATGGGGTCTAAATTTTCAGGCTCTTTTACTGGCATAAATCATCTTCCTCGCAAACGGCACTAATAACAGCGTATCGACTACTTAATAGTACTACAACTTCACGAGGGTTACCGATACAAATCGACTTAACAGTCGAATAGCGTCCGAGCTATAAAAATCTATAGGTGAAAATCAAAATTACAGGTACAATTTAATCTCGATGATGGCGGTATCCATCCACTGCTATAGTAATAAAACCCACTCACAATGAAGAGTATTACATGGCATCACCGTTAATAACTGTTGGCTGGCGCGAATGGATTTTACTACCTGAGTTAGGCTTACCCATAATCAAGGCTAAATATAGATACTGGCGCCAGAACATCTTACCTGCATGCATTTTCTGTTGAGGCTTTTGAAAAAAGTGGAAAAGAATGGGTGCGTTTTGGCACCCATCCTCATCAGGATGACACCACAACTGAAGTTTACAGTGAAGCTGAAGTCATCGATAAACGCATTATTTCAGATTCAGGTGGTCATAAAGAAGAACGTTATGTAATCAGAACTGATGTTGAGCTGGCATGCCAGCGCTGACCTATTGAGATCACTCTGACCAACAGGGACAGCATGCTGTTTCGCATGCTGATCGGGCGGACTGCCATGAAAAATAAAATTATCGTCGATCCCACCAAATCATTTTTGCATGGCAATCAATAATGACGCCATCAAATAAAACTGGGAACTCATAAAGAAATGAATCCTGATAATTACGAAGTTCGAATTTATCTCAATTACAACAGTGGTGTATCAGCGAGAACAAAAGATGAGCCATCATGAAATACACAGATCAAGCAGAACAGGCTGGTTAAGAGCAGCTGTACTCGGTGCAAACGACGGTATTGTTTCAACAGCAAGCCTGATTATCGGGGTGGCCGCCGCAAACACAACGCATGCAGAGATTCTGCTGGCAGGGGTCGCGGGCCTGGTTGCTGGCGCCATGTCGATGGCCGCAGGTGAATATGTCTCAGTGAGCTCACAGGCAGACACAGAAAAAGCAGATCTGGCGATTGAACAACGCTCCCTGGATTCTGATTACGAATTCGAAATAAACGAACTTGCAGATATCTATGAAAAACGTGGCCTGGATCATGAGCTGGCACTGCAGGTTGCTGATCAGTTTATGGCGCATGATGCCCTGGGAGCACATGCCAGAGATGAGATCGGTCTGGTTGAAAGTGGCAGAGCACAGCCGACTCTTGCTGCCTTTGCCTCAGCGGCAACCTTCACTGTTGGTGCAGGCCTGCCGTTATTGACAGCCTGGTTCGTTGCAGGCCCGCGGTTGATTCCTGTAGTTGCAAGTTTGTCTTTAATTTTTCTGGCGGTTCTGGGTGGTCTTGCTGCACGCGCTGGCGGTGCATCAGTTTCAATCGGCGCGATCAGGGTGACGTTCAGGGGTGCGCTTGCCATGTCTTTGACCGCGATGGTTGGCAGTATCTTTGGCGTTACTGCGTGATAACATCTAGCTGTCGTGAAGAAGTTATTTCATTCAAATAACTTGTCTACATCTATAGATTAACCGACATCTTATTGACTAAAGTCATATAACCGCTCAAAATTTATTATAATTAATTATCTATCTTGATATAGTAGGACTTTAGTTTTAAATGTAGCAACACTTAAACAGTGGTCTGGAAGATTTATCGAATGAAACTCGGTTATTATTTTCAGTCAGATCAGTTACAGCTATTGCTGGATAACTTACAGCAGACAGGTTATCTTTGTGTTGGCCCTCAGGTTCGTGATGGCGCCATTATCTTTGACCGCATTACGTCTATCGAACAGTTGCCGCATGGTATCAGTGATGAACAGGCACCTGGCAGTTACTCTCTCATAGAAAACACTAACTCTAAATATTTCGACTGGGCTAACGGCCCGCAGGCGATAAAACCATTGTTATTTGCGCCGCGAGAGACTCTCTGGAAAAGCGAGCGATCAGCTGACGGGCATATCTCATTCAAGACCACCGAGCCAGATGTGACGTCGGTGGCGATTATCGGCGCAAGAGCCTGTGATGTTGCCGCGATGAAAATTCAGGACCAACATTTTCTGCAACAGCAGTTTGTTGACCCTTGTTACAAGCTACGTCGTGAAAACCTTTTAGTCATTGCGGTGAACTGTAGCCACCCTGCCGAGACCTGCTTCTGCCACTCCACTGGTGATGGCCCTTTTGTCGATGACGATAGTGCTGCCGATATCGTATTAACTGAATTACAGGACGGTTTTTTAATCGAAACACATACAGATAAAGGCAAGAGTCTTCTCCAGGGACTTCCGTTACAGGATCGCACAGAAGAACAGGCTGAAGAATCTGCACTGATTAAAACAAGGGCATCAAAACAAAATAAACAGCTGCCGCAATATGATATCAAGTCACGTTTGTTCGATGTATTAAATGATGAGACCTGGCAAGCTATAGCAGCTGAATGCCTGAGCTGCGGAAATTGCACGGCGGTCTGCCCCACCTGTTTTTGCCACAGTGAAACAGAAGTACCAGAACTCGATGGAAAAACATCCAGCCATGAGCGCGAATGGGACTCGTGTTTTAGTCAGGGCCATAGTTATATCCACGGCATCACCATCCGAAGTGACACCAGTCAGCGTTACCGGCAATGGTTAACTCACAAGTTTTCCAGCTGGTTTGATCAATATGGTCGCTCTGGATGTACTGGTTGTGGACGTTGCATCACCTGGTGCCCGGTGGGAATCGATGTCACCGAATCACTAGCGAACTTTGAGGAGAAACGTGGTGACAAATCCGCTACTTAATCCTTACCAACCGCACGAAGCCGTCATTATCGAACGCATTCAGGAAGCGCCCGATCTATTCACGCTACGATTAAAGTTCACCGATCCGACAGCTGCAGGAAACCTACAGCTTCGAACCGGGCCAGTTCAATATGCTGTATCTATATGGCGTCGGTGAGATTGCTATCTCTATCGTGTCTGACCCTGAAGACAGTCATATTATCGATCACACGATCCGCGTGGTCGGTCGTGTCACCAAAGGTATGGTTAATCTTAAAACGGGTGATCGAATTGGTCTACGCGGTCCTTATGGCCAGGGCTGGCCAATACTCGAATCAAAACAGAAAGATGTGGTGGTTATCACTGGTGGCCTGGGCTGTGCACCTGTGGTTTCCGTTATTAATTATATCGAACAACGACGCGAGGAGTTTGGCCACCTGAATATCGTACAGGGCGTTAAACATACCTCTGATTTCATCTGGAAATCTCGCTATGATAAGTGGCGTCAACTAGCGGATACCAGTGTGTTGCTGACAGCTGACGTCGGTGAACCCCTGTGGCCGTGGCATGTCGGATTAGTCACCACGATGTTTGATCAGCTCGTATTTGATCCTGATAATGTAGCCGTCATGATGTGCGGACCCGAGGGTATGATGCGGGCAGCCTGTGACCACATGCTGGATAAAAACGTAGAGGCATCACAACTTTTTTTATCGATGGAAAGAAATATGCAATGCGCCGTTGGCCATTGCGGGCATTGCCAATATGGCAGCGAGTTTATCTGCAAAGATGGCCCGGTATTCAGTTACGACAGGATTCGTGATCTGTTCGAGACTAAAGGTTTTTAAGGATGGAAAATAATCATGAGTAGAACGACAGTAGCGGTACATAAATTCAGTTCCTGCGATGGCTGTCAGCTTGCCCTGCTTAATCTTGGCGAACCGCTGCTGGTATTGAGCCAGTTAATCGACATCAAACATTTTGCCGAGGCCGGACCGATCGATGAAGACGCCAAAGTTGATATCGCGATCATCGAAGGCAGTGTGTCCACCTCTGAAGATGCCGAGCGGCTGCAAAAAATTAGACGTAACAGCACTTATGTAATGACCATCGGTGCCTGCGCCAGCAATACGAACGGAACCAATAAGCTACACATAACAACA
>CAWBXM010000135.1:0-3167 GCA_963792545.1 uncultured Gammaproteobacteria bacterium
TTGAAATGGACGGTGGTGATATCGAAAACTTCACATGGGAAGCGATTCCGGTTGATGAATCTATAGCAGAAGATCCTGCCATGGCTCAGTTAGTTGCATTTGTCGAAGAAGACTTTATTGCCGGAGATGATAATGCGGTTATGCGTCATTCTTTCATGCCTGGTGGTTTCGTTAACCCTTCGGTGAGAGGTCTTCAACTGGTTGAGGATCTGGACACAGTTGTTGGTTATACCGATACTTTGTTACTGCGTCACCACGTACTGGAAGACACACTGAATAACTTCATTGCTGATGGCATTCTGTCTGTTACTGATAGTGTTGCTGATGTTAGAAATGTTCCTGGTTGGGAAAATGGCGTGGATATTTCTATGGCTAACGGTTTCCGTTTTGGTAACGCAGTATTGCCTGGCCAGGCTATTACATTACGTGATCTGTATACCTGGTTCCCGATTGCACCGGCTGTCAATGTCGCTGATTTCTCGGGGCAGTCTATCCAGAATAGCCTGAACACTATTCTAGGTGCCGTATTTGACCGTAATGTGTTCATGCAGCGTGGTGGCTGGTATTTAGGTATGGCTAACATAGAGCAAAAAATCGACCTGAAAAACCGACCTTTCAGTAGCTCTGGTAGCCGTGTTGTCGAAACTAAAATTGGTGGTCAACCACTGGATTTAGGTAAGCGTTATGTATTTGCTTCTTGCTACGGTCACGGTAATCCACTGGATGATGTCTGTCGTACTGGCGGTGGTGCAAACCACAAATTCTTCCAGTTAGCTGATGCAGATGATTACACTAGCGCAATTACACTGTCTGATGCAGTTAACAGCGAAGGTGTTATCATCGGTGCTGCAGTTAAACAGGTAGCACCAAATAACTTCCTGCACCCTGTGCATGCGTTACGCCGCTATCTGGACAGCCTGACAGATAACACTGTAACTGAAGCTCAATTTGGTGTTGGTCAGGGCCGTGTGACTACCGTGGATTCAAAAACTGCAGGTAACCCGGAGCAGCCTGAAAGTGAGCAAATTGGGCAACCGGATAACACGCCGGATACTACTTTTGTTCAACCACCATATGGCGCTGGTCCAGGCTTCTTTAGCAACGGCCATATTAACCACAAGTAAGTTAGCGTTAGAACTGAAGGAAAGGCGGCTTTTTAGCCGCCTTTTTTATGCGCCGATCATCTCCGGCAATATTAAGAATAAATGCCACATCATCTGAAAATGTCACTGTAACGTATAGTTTTAACCTATACTTGAACTTACAAACGACACATGGAGGTAAACTGCAACAGTTATTATTTATTGTAGCCAATTATGTTACAGACGTATCCATCACAATATTTAGCTGCCGCTATAAGCACTAGCAAAAAATTGCTTACAATATTTCATATCAGTTTAATCATATGCACCCCGATCACATCCCAGGCACAACAAAATCACAGTTGCGAAAAAGCCAGTCCGATTGTTTTTGGCATTCTTCCCCTGGTCAGTGCTGAACAACTCGTTATTCAGTTCTCCCCCCTGGCCCACTATCTATCTAAACATTTACATGTAGAAGTTCGTATCGAAACAGCACCTGATTTTGTAGAGTTTGCCCGTCGTACCAATGAAGACCAGCGTTACGATATTTTATTTACTGCACCACACTTCTATCCTCAGGCGCACAGCAAAGCTGGCTACCGACTGATCGCAGGTGTTGACTCACCGGGAATGCGGGCAGTAATCGTTGTTCCGCGACAAAGTAAAATTCATCGCATTGATGACCTTAGCGGCAAACGACTGGCGACCGTTCCACCGACGGGGCTGGCGACGTTACTGATACGAAAAACTTTATCTGATGCCGGCATCAATCCCGATACAGACATAACCATAATTAGTACCCCGACACATAATGCCTCACTGCTCTCGTCATATCATGGTGTAACTGACGCCTCAGCTCTGATGCAACCGCCTTTTGAAGCGGCCAGTGTCCAGGTGAAAGATAACATGCGCATTATCGCAAGAACAGAACGCGCACCGCATATCCCCATCAGCGTCAGCCCACGCATCAGTGAAAACTGTGCTGCTGAAATATCTGAATTATTACTGAACATGAGAACTACCGCAGAAGGAAGAGAAGTACTAAGCCATAACAATTTTTCAGGTTTCAAAAGAACATCAGCCGACGATTATAAAAAAATAGAATACCTGCTGGAAAAGTAATAAATGAATAAAATATCATCCTTACTGCATTCACTGCGTTTTCGTCTAATCGCCAGTGTAGTCAGTATCGAAATAATCATGCTTTCTCTGCTAGTCTGGAACAACATGTCGATCATCCATGACACACATACCGATCGCCTCAGAGACACCGCCACCAGCATGATCCAGCAGACAGCAAACACCTCAGGCAATTATATGGTGGCGGTTGATTATGCAACGCTGGAAGAATATCTGCGCAACGTCATCAGTTATAAAGAGCTGTCTTACATCACCGTTGTCGATCGTGATGAAAGTACAGTCATTGCCCTGGGTACCGATGTACCAGACGCAAGGCCTGTTCTCGATGATCACCCTGCACAGGTAGACGATGGTATTTATGATATAGCATCGGTTATCGATGTTGCCGGTCAACCGATGGGGCGAGTGCTGATGGGCTTTACACTATCGCTGATGGATGATGCTATTTACAGATCACGTAACCGAGGCATCACCATTGCTTTGATCGAAATTATTTTAACCATTATCGTCACTATTATTATCGGCTTAAGTTTAACCAGGCGACTTGCCATGTTATCAAAAGCAGCTGCCGAAGTTGAAGCCGGTAATTATTCCGTTAGTGTGCCGACCGAGGCTAACGATGAAGTTGGAAAAACCGCAGCGGCGTTTAACAGTATGGTGACTGAAGTTTCTAATAGAACACAACAACTTTTACATGAAGAAGAAAGAACGCAGCAACTACTCGATGAAAACCGCTTGCTGATAAAAAAATCCCTGGAAGTACAGGAAGAAGAACGTAAACATCTTGCCCGTGAGCTGCACGATGAACTGGGCCAATGTATCACTGCTATTCAGGCTGATGCTGAATCGATCAGGGATCTATCACCACAATGTGACAAACGTGTAATAATCAGTGCCGATGCGATTCTAAAGGTATCTGCTCATATCTATGATGTCGTACATTCG
>CAWBXM010000136.1:0-6920 GCA_963792545.1 uncultured Gammaproteobacteria bacterium
ATTAGGCTCAGCGCTATTAAAAACCGGTGGTGCCGAATACCTGGCGCAAGTGTTTGTCTCGCTCACCAGCGGCGCCTCACCGGCAGTCATCCTTTCGGGGTTGATGTTATTAATGGCCATCCTGACCAACATCGTGTCCAATAATGCGGCGGCCGTCATAGGTACCCCCATAGCTATCAGCATCGCACACCAGCTACAGCTCGATCCAGAACCCTTCGTCATCGCCGTACTTTTCGGTGCCAACATGAGTTACGCCACACCCATGGCCTACAAAACCAACCTACTGGTAATGAACGCCGGCGGTTACAGCTTCATGGATTTCGTCCGCGTCGGCGTCCCCCTGACCATCATCGTCTGGCTAGGCCTGTCTCTATTGTTACCTGGTATGTACGGGCTTATTTAAGTGATGAAGCAGGGCAGCGCATTTCTATAAAGTACTTTAGATAAATGCTATAAATATTTGATTTATTTATACTATGGCAAGGATGTGAAAGCTTTTCTGAGAAGCTGCCAACATCATCCAAATGAACCTTAACTGTTAACTGTCAGACTTGTACCGCTTGTCTGAAACCATTGCATCAATCTTGTTTTTTCAGCATTAGGTGAGTACATTAGCGAGTCATTATGTTCAACAATAAATTGGCTGATTGCTTTAGAGCATGTCAGCAAAGAAATCTAAGGTAATCCAGCATGTTCAATCTACAGCCAGTCAAACATTTATTCTCAGTAATATTTCTCAGCCTGATCTTTGCCATAACTGCCAGCTGTGGTGGTGGTAGCTCAGATAGCACTGGCACAGCAAGCACTGGTACCGGAGGCGTAGCGCTGCTTTTGACCGACGCCCCCTCTGACATATTTGAAGAGATCAACATCACCGTGATCAAGGCTGAACTTCTGTCAGACGACGGTAAGGTAACCATTTTTGAAGGTGATCGCACATTCAATCTACTTGATCTGACCGACGCCAAAATTTTCGCCATCCGTGAAGGCATCCCGGCTGGCGCCTATAGCAAGATACGCCTGACACTGAGTCAGATTCAGCTGGTCGATTACAAAGGCACAGACACTAAGGCAGATGATGATTTTTATTATCCGAAACTGCCCGGCAACGGTAAGCTGGATCTCAATCCTCGCGGCTCTTTTGATATCGTCGCCGGTGGAACACTGACTATCCAGATCGACATGGATGCCAATAAATCGATTCATATCGTCGGCAATGGCAAGGATAAGTATCAGTTTAGACCAGTGGTGTTTATCGATATCGTGACCGATACATTCGTCGACCGTTATGTTCAGCTGCATGGTGATATCACTATGCTCGACACTACAGACGAGTCATTCAAACTGTGTAATACCAATATTCCGGTACAGGTCGATGACGATAATACAGATGAAAGCAGCAACGGCTGTGTGCGTGTGGAAACCGACAGCACGACCTCCATCTTCGATATCGACGGTACGCCAGCCACATTTAGCGCCCTGGTCGAAGGGCAACCCGCTACCGTATTTGGACGTCTGCAGCAAGATTCAAATAGTCTAAGCAAGGACAAGGACGATGACAACGACGAAAAGGATAATGACGACGATCGCGAACTCGACGACCTGGTGCTGAAAGCCGCATTGATCGAGCTAGGCCCGCAAAGTGCATTCCAGAAACTGAACGGCACCGCCACTTCAGCTGTCGATAGCAGTAACGTGTTTACTATGGACGTTGCACCTGGTCAGGGCTTCATTACACCATGGAGTCTCAACGTACAGATCCAGCAGGGCACTCTCCTGGTCAACCGTAAGGGAGCTCCTGTCGCTATCAGCGATATAGCCAACGGCAAGCTGGTCAATGTCCGTGGTGTGATCGATGGCAGCACAGATACGATATATGCCTCACTCATCGTGGTTGATACCGACAGCTCAATCGAGTTGACCGGCAATGTAGGCTCTAACCCGGACAACAGTTGTGGCTTCACATTGATGACTGCAAGCGGTGACCGCAGTATTGCGACAGACAGCAATACAAAAGCCTTCCTGGTAGTCAATGGTACATCAAGCCCGATCAATGTCAGTGACCTGAACGCAGGTCAGGCTGCCGATGTCTATGGTATCGAAAACAATGGCACTAGCTGTTTCGATGCAGACACGATCATAGCTTACTAAGTCTGGACGTTAAGTCAGCCGACTACAACGATCGCTCAGGCGAGGTGAATACAGCGCAAAAAAAACCGGCCGGGTTCTAACCCCGGCCGGTCTGTTTTTATTGTCCTATTGTAACAATAGATTGATACTCTCGCAGAGGCGCAAACGAGAGAAACAAAGAAAACATTATTGTTGTTTTTTCTCTGCGTCTTTGCGCCTCTGCGAGAAAATAAATAATTGTACAATGCGAATGACTTTCAGTCATCAGGACAACTATGGACTTTCAGTCCATAGTTGTTGAGTTAAACGCTTCTATAACAATGAGATGTTATCAATATCATTGACTGTTAATAACACTTTTACGCTATCGTCGACTTTGTCGGCATCGATATAACCGATGCTGCCAGGGGTATTAGCAATCTCTTCTAGTACTTCATCATGAGAAGCCAGCTCGACAGGAGAATGTACAGTACTCTTTGATAATTTTCGTTTCCAGTGACGACTATAACCTGACTCGGGCATGCTCATTACTGACGAAAAAAATACTTTGCGGTCGGGGCTGCCAACAACATGATTGACTGGATTAGCATGAAGACCGTTAGGGAAGGATTTGCGCTCACCGAGGAACAGCTTTTTCACGCTTTGGATATCGACTGTGCCGGTATCAGAGTCAGGGTGACCAATAATCGCTAAGTCCGCATAAGCTGCGCTGTTTATGAATAGGGTTAAATATGCGGTAAGTGTAATCAGTTTTTTAAACACGTGGATTGGCTCCTGAAATATCAAAAAGTTTAAGTACTGGCGCGGACGCCATTTCTATGTGTATTTTTAAACATTTGATTTTTCAGTGCTGGATGTGTCCGTGTAGGCGATCAACTCAACATGAAAAGCGACTGGCATAAATATGTTTTATATTGTCATGCCGCAGTGCTAAGCGGTTTCGACATGACCTTTAAAACTATCGCCGAATTCGTTAGGCATTAGTATATTATAATATTGATTGATGCTCTAAGCCCTTAGAGATGAACGGTATAAAAAAGCTGATGAAGTGCAAAATAGACTCGAAAACATGGGCAGAATTTAAGAATACACAGGTAAACTTCGCTGCAAAAACAAAAGGCAGCGGGCTCCTTTTACCTGAGTGGCTTCACGGCCTGTGTCGTATCGAACCAGATGTATTCATCAAACTGACGCGGCAATGAGGCGCGGGAATAATGTTTATTTAATTCGTCTGCGGGGTAGTATGTTGTGCCGATTGCACGTTGCAGTCGTTCTGCCTGCAGTTTTTTACGCATTAACTCATGTACAGGGTTTGGTGTTATAGATTTACGCAGAGGCAGCAGAAAGTTATCCGCTTTGACCTGGTGAAACAAACCTTCATAACTATCTGCATGTGAAGACGGTACCTGCATGACTTGCATCGGTGCACCCCATTGGGATGCAGCGGCCACCGACCCATGGTCGGTGCCGAAACCGATCAGGTAAGCACTATCACCGAAAGTTTCGCGAACCAGCTGGCCAAGATTAAACTGACCATGTTTACTCATTTCAGTTGCACGGGCATCACCTAAATGCGAATTATGCGCCCAGATAACCACTTTCGATGCAGGACCCCGGTGATCCAAAATCGCCAGCAGGGTGTCGAACATATTCTGGTCACGTTGATTCCATGAGTTAGCCGCATCGTCAGACATGGTGCGGTAGTAACGTTCACCATTTTTAACCAGTCGTGCATTTTGCAATGCATTAAAATATTGCTGTTCATCAAACCGTTTATAAAATGCCTGATTTCTTTGTAACTCTCTTAGTACGGCAAGCACCTCGTACTCACAACCACGAAACCTGCCAGACTCCATGACCTGGCTATACATCGCCGGGTCATTAGACCACGGCATCAGGCAGCCATAAAACCAGGATGCAACTTCTGCTGCCTTTGCATCAACATCCTGAAAATAATCGAGCACAGCTTCGATAGAGTTAAACAGGTTATAAAGATCCAGACCATATAAGCCGACTATATCTTCATTAAATTCAACATCTTGGTTATGGTTCTTCAACCATTGTGTGAAGTTATATACGGAATGATTTGCCCACATCCATGACGGAAAACCTGAAAACGGTCTGATCTTAAATACAGGCTTTTTGACATATTTGTGGTTGGCTTGACTGATGAAATAATCGATAGCGGTAACATCCGGCCAGTCAGCTTCGATTGCGACGACATCGAAGCCTTTGTTTTCGATAAGCTCCCGGGTAATACGTGCACGCATATCATAAAACTCGGCGCTGCCATGTGTGGCTTCGCCCAGCAATACCAGTCTGGAATCACCGATGCGCTCTAACAGGCCATCCAGGTTTGCGGAATTTATCTCGGAAAAATGGTCACTTGAATCAAAAATAAGTTCCGGCAGTTTACGACCTGTCTGCTCGTCTTCTATCGATGCCTGTTTCGATGTCTGTTTTGAGGCTTGCCTGGTCTCATCTTTGGCAGTTTCATTCTGCTGCCCGATCGCAGCAGCCAGCGGTATGAATAACAGCAGGCACAAAAGGATGCAGCGTTGATTAACTATTCGGATCATGTCTCTCATAAATCATCAGCCGATATTTTTAAGCCCCGCCTGCAGGTCAGGGTATTGCAGAACCAGGGCGAAATCTTTAAGCAGTTTATGGTTGTCGATACGTCTCGATTCCGCCATGTATGACAGCATGCCTTCGGATAACTGGTGCTGCGCATCTGCCAGGGAAATCGCTGGCGGTGCGGGCAGGTTCATCGTCTCTGCAATAGCGACAAAATAATCATACATGGTGCCCGGGTGGCCATCCGATACGTTGTAGATACCCGTGATATCTGTATCGAGCAAGGCCTGTTCGCAGATAGTCACCAGGTCATCCGCATGGATGCGATTAGTAAAGGGCGAATCCTGTTTGTTGACGATGGGCTGGCCGCTTTTGATGCGCGCCAGCGGTATCCTGCCGGGGCCATAAATACCCGGCACCCGCAGGATCACCAGTGCAATACCCAGGCGCTGGCAAAACTGTTGCACCTGCTGCTCGGCATCGGCGCGGCGAAATGCACGCTCGGCGTTCGGCCTCAGGGGAGTTGTTTCATCCACCCATTGACCCTTGCAATCACCATAAACACCCGTGGTGCTGATCAATACGAATTTCTCTGGCGGCTGGTTTTCGATGGCGTGTAGATAGTTCGTTATCCGTGTATCGGTTTTTCCCGTGCGCGGCGGCGGGGCGAGATAGATAACACGCTGCCCTGCAAGGTTGATGTTATCCAGCGGTTGATCGAGATCGATTATCTCACAGGCTATGTTTCTGTTTTTGCATTCGCTAAGACTGTGCCCGCTGCTGACAAAACCGGTGACGGAAATGTTTTTATTCAGCAGTTGCAGTGCCAGTAATTTTCCGATGTAACCGCAACCTGCGATAGCGATGTGGATATCATTAAGCATTTTTTTGTTGATATATTATTGTGTTATCTGCTGTTACATATTGGCATAGTATTACATGCCGACATACACGGATTCTTCGAAACGCGGTGTACACAGAGCAAGAAATATCAAACTGCTTTCCCCGATATTCTTAATTCTCTGGCGTTCCCCTGGCCCAATAATAACAACATCACCGGCAGTTACCAGCTGTGCTTGAAGATCACCGACTTCTACTTTACCAGTGCCCTCGAGTATCACATAACGTTCGCTTACACCACGCAGGTTGTGCCATTGGGTTGTCTGTCCGGGTTCGACACGCGCCCTGGCGATCGATAGTGCGGGGTCATCCGCGGTATTGGATAATTCAGTGATAAAACAGCCTTCGTCGAAATAATATTCAGCGGAAAGGTCGAGTTTTTTAATGCATGATTTCATAATTTTTCCGGCGTTTAATGTGCCATTAAAGCATCGCTCAAGCAGTGCCTGAATTGTACACTGATTAAACATCGAAGTAGACAGAGACCTCCATAGCCTTCAGCATCGCACAGCAACGGCAGCCAGATCCAGAAGCCTTTGTCATTCATTTCCCGAAGGGTCGTTCATTGTCTTTCAGTCGCCTTTAATTGCGCCCTTTAACTCCCGGTATTTGTTAAAATAGTTTTTTTATCGATCACTAATTTTTCCCGCTAAGCTGCTAACACAACAATAAGGAAACCGATATGAATACTAAAATAAGTACCGCATTGAAACGACTGGATAGCATACTGCCACTGGAAGCGGGTCTGAAATCGCTCAGCAGTGATGACGCCGCGCTGTATTGCAAACTGATCAATAGCTACGTACAGCAGGGCCGTACGCTTACCCGTGACGAAGTCGCAGCGCTCGTCAGCAATGCCGATCAGGCACTGGCCAACATCGTTGACAGCAAGCTCATCGTGCTCGATGCTGATGGCAACCCCGCCGGCGCTTACCCGTTCACTTCAGAAGAGCGTGAACACAAGGTGCATATTAACGGTGTCACGGCTCACTGCATGTGCGCCCTGGATGCGTTATCCGTCAGCAGCATGTTCAATGTGCCAACGGTCATCGACTCGCAATGCCGGGTTACCAATGCACCCATTCACCTCGAGCAAAATGGTACCAGCTTCAGCGATGGCACCCTGGATGTCTGGTTTGGCATCAACTGGGGCGCGGCATCGACAGATACCGTCTGCGCAGCATCTCTCTGCATGGAGATGATGTTCCTGGCCAACGAAAGCGTGGCAGGTGACTGGCTCGCCGAGTCGCCGGAAACGCGTGAAATCTTCGACCTGCCATCAGCCGTTGAATTTGCCGCCGCCTAGCAATTGG
>CAWBXM010000137.1:0-6883 GCA_963792545.1 uncultured Gammaproteobacteria bacterium
TTAAACCTTTTAATAGCAGCAATCCTTCATATAACTGGAAGTCTTCAGAAGCTTTTATCGTTGGATGCTCTTCAGCGTCTTTTTTGCTTTCAGCTTCTGCTTTGTTTATTGCTTCCTGAGATTTTGTTGGGTTAGTGATCGTGCCTTTAAGATCAGATTCTTTGATGCGTAAAGAGGCGCTATCGTCTTTTGAGTCCTTAATGTCATAAAGCTCGAGGATGACATCAGGAGTAATGCCCTCACCTTGAATAGATCGTCCGCTCGGTGTGAAATATCGTGCGGTGGTTATTTTAACTGCACCGCCGCTGCGGAGTTCCTGGATAGTTTGTACTGAACCTTTACCAAATGACTTGCTGCCCATGATGATTGCACGGTTGTGGTCCTGTAGCGCACCGGCAACGATTTCAGAAGCTGAAGCCGAGCCACCGTTAATCAAAACGACCATAGGTGAGCCATCCATGATGTCACCGGGTTTGGCATTGAATTCGAAATCAGAATTGGCTATACGGCCTTTTGTATAAACCAGTTTGCCATCGTTGATAAAGGCATCTGAAACATCGGCTGCAGCACTCAGAACGCCACCCGGGTTGTTGCGCAGATCAAGTACCAGACCTTTTAGTTCGCTCTTGTTTTCTTTTTTAAGGTTGCTCACTTCCTTAACTAGATCGCTGCCTGTGTGTGACTGGAAGTTGCTGATTCGGATATAACCATAATTTGGCTCCAGCATTCGGCTCTTTACACTTTTAACCGAGATGATGTCACGAGTGACTGTAAATGGTAGAGGTTTATCAGCGCCTTCACGTATCACGGTTAATTTAATATCAGTGCCGGGATCACCGCGCATAATTTTAACCGCGTCATCTAAGGTCATGCCTTTAACTGTTTTATCGTTAAGGCGAATGATTAAATCACCTGATTTCAGGCCGGCACGAAATGCTGGTGTGTCATCAATAGGTGAGATAACTTTTACAAATCCATCTTCCATACCGACCTGGATGCCGAGGCCGCCAAACTTACCAGTGGTACCGATTTTTAACTCTTTATATTCGTCAGAATCCATGTAAGTAGAGTGTGGATCGAGACCGGTTAGCATGCCGCGTATTGCATTTTCGAGTAACGTTTTATCGTCTACCTCTTCGACATAATCGGTTTTAACGCGGGCAAAAATATCAGAGAAATTACGTAGTTCGTTTAATGGAAGACCCGCTGAATCTTCTGTTGTCTTTTCTGCCAGTACGCTACTAGTCAACGATACTGAAACGCCGACAAAAATACCAAAGACCAGTACCAAAATGGTCTTATATTGCTTACTCATAAATAACTCCGGTAAATACCACTATGAAGGTTAATGGACTTATATTTATAAGAAAGAATTTCTTCAAATAGCCAGATAGGTAAATAATAGTGCTTAGAGCGCATTAATGCCAGTATGTTCCATAAAATATCAGAGACATGCGGGGATATAGTGCTCGATTCGATGGTTATTGGTGCCTGGCTTTACTAGAGCACCATTTTGACGGATTCACCGGTTTGCCGCGATAACGTATTTCAAAGTAAACGCCACTTTGTGGTTGGCCACCACTGTCACCAGCCGTAGCGATAACTTCACCCGCCTGTACCCAGTCGCCGGTCTGTTTGAGCAATGACTCACTATGACCATACAGACTCATATAACCATCGCCATGATCGACGATGGTTATAAAACCAAAACCCTGCAACCAGTCAGAAAAAGCAATCCGGCCGTGGCTAACTACGCGTATTGGCGTACTTAGTTTCGCACTCATTAAAACACCATTCCACCTTAGGTCACCGTTGTTTTTGGATTGACCAAAGTTGCCCAGGAAATTACCTTTAACCGGCCAGGGCAATTTGCCTTTTAGTGAAGAAAAGGGCTGGTTTTCTGAGGGATTAGAAGGGATGTCTGCTAATAGTTCACCCAGTGACTTTAAAAGGTTCTCGATGCGGCCGCGGCTGCTTTCGAGGCTGTCCAGAGTGGTTTCCTGATTTTTGATTTTTTTGCTGAGTTCGGCGAGTAGTTTTTTGCGTTGAAAGCGTTGCTTTTGGCGCTGCCTTTTATTCTCTCGCTGAGTTTTTAATAAGGCATTTTGAGACGCCAGGTTTTGTTGAAGGTTAGCTTCTGTTTGTTGCTTTAGCTCAAAGGTGGTCATAAAGGAATGAATTTCCTGTTGTCTTGCTAAATTCAAGTAATTGAAATAGACCTGCGCACGTCCAGTCTGCGCGGGGTCTTGCTGGTTTAGTAGCATTTTTAGATTTTGTTGATGGCCCATACTGTAAGCCGATCGCATCTGCTCAGATAATATGGCGCGTTGATCAGCAAGCTGCTTGTTTAACAGGTTTAAGTCATGTTTTAGCTTGTTTGCTTGATTTTGTGTGTTTTTTATAGATTTTTCGAGACTTTTGAGGTTTTTTGCGGTTTTGCTTATCTCTACATCAAGCGTTTTAAGTTCAGTAACCACTGAGCTACGTTTCTTCTTGCTGCCTTTTAGATGTTGTTGTATTTTAGCTATGCTCTTTTGTAGCTTTTCAAGTTTGTTTTGATAATGCGACATATCTTCATTATTTGAGGCAAAAGCGGTGTTAAGACTCAAAAAAAGGCATAAAAATAACAATATATAAGAAAAGGTGCGTGGAATTATGCTACTGAAAGGCATTTTTATTCGATATATTCTGCTGATAAAGTCTGCGGGAAAGAGAATAGTGTAAATATTTAGTTGAATTTCAGCTTTTTACTATTTCAATTAAAAAAAAAGTGTATTAATGTATGCTTTATTAATTATATTATTAAGCAACTCTATAGTTTTGAGGCAAAAATCATGGCAATAAACCCCGGCGATCCTTATTTAATGACACGTGAAGAAGATATAAGTCGAGCATCACGTTCACTTAAAGCCATGTCGCACCCGTTGCGATTAAAAATACTTTGCACCTTAGGTGATCAGGAAGTGAGTGTACAGGATATCGTTGACGCAGTGGGCACTTCACAGAGTAATATCTCGCAACACCTGGCTATTTTACGAGACAAAGGCATACTAGCTTCCAGAAAGGACGCCAATAAAGTGTTCTACCGAGTTGGCGATACTCGTACACTGCGTCTGATTGGCATGATGCAGGAAGTTTTCTGTTCGGCTGTTCCAGGAAGTTAAATTATCGGCCAGTCTTAAGTTACTTGATGATCGCTTTATAGATATTACAGTTAACGCTCGATAGTGGTGTCAGGCAAAGACGTTTTGGTTCTTTGTATGGGCATTTTTTATCTGGCACTACTGTTAAGCCTTTACAATCGTTATAATTTACTATTACCCAATTAACCCATTTTTATAGGCCCCTGCTGTTATGGAGCAAATTTCTGAATTTATATTAAATAATCTTTTACTGTTCGCGGCTTTGATTGCCGTGCTGGTCATGCTGATTAAAGCTGAGCTTGAGCACCAGGCGAGCAAAGGACTGTCTCTGTCACCCTCGATGGCGACACGCCTAATGAACAATCATAGTGACGCCTTGATCCTGGATATCAGGACAGCGGCAGACTTTAAAAATGGACATATCAAAGGTGCAAAAAATATCCCGTTGAAAGAATTTGCCAGTAACGTGGAAGGTTTGTCCAGTGATAAAGATAAGCCAGTGCTGCTGTACTGTAATTCAGGCAGTACGGTGACGAGTGCCATCAGGTTATTAAAAAAAGCCGGTTTTGAAAAAATCAATAATCTGGACGGAGGCATCGCAGCATGGAAAGAAGCGGGCATGCCGCTTACGAAAAAATAACGGAATAACCCCATCTATTTAATAATTATCAATATTTCAGGAAAAGATCATGAGTGAAGAAAGTCAGCAGTTTGCGATTCAAAAAATATACTTAAAAGACGTTTCATTTGAATCGCCAAATTCGCCGCAGTCGTTTACTAATGGTGAATGGCAGCCGCAGATCAATGTACAGATAAACAGTTCCAACCAGACTATTGCCGAAAATGTTTATGAGGTGGTACTTAATATCACGGTAACCGCTAAACATGAGGAAAAAACTGCGTTTCTTGCAGAAGTAAAACAGGCTGGAATATTTACTATGGTCGGCTTTCCTGAAGAAAATGTTGGCGGCATGATTGGTGCCTACTGTCCGGAAGTGTTGTTTCCTTTTGCCAGAGAAGCCATATCAGAGCTAGTTAGTAAAGGCGGGTTCCCTCAGTTATTGTTGGCACCAGTAAACTTTAATGCGCTATATACGCAGCAAATGCAGCAGCAAGCTGAAGCAACGACCGAAGAAACTGCACACTAAAAAGGGCAAGGTTAGATGGTGGATGTGAATCGTAAGCACCCTATTGCTGTCCTGGGTGCTGGATCCTGGGGTACGGCGCTGTCCATTCATCTGTCACGTGCCGGCCACGATGTTTTGTTGTGGGGTAATGAACCTGAACATATCGCACTGTTAGAAAAGCAGCGCTGTAATCAACAGTTTTTACCAGGCGCCGATTTTCCGGAAAAATTACAGCTGTCTGCAGATCTTGAGCAAGTACTTGCTTCTCCAGCCTGGGTTTTAATTGCAATCCCCAGCCATGCATACCGTTCATTTTTGCAGAAGAACAAACACCTGTTCTCAGAAAGAGTAGGTATTGCCTGGGCCAGTAAAGGAGTCGAGCAGGATACCGGGAAGTTGATCCATCAGGTAATAGCTGAAGAGCTTCCGCAGTGTCACAAGTTAGCCGTTATGTCAGGGCCAACTTTTGCTAAAGAGGTTGCTGAGAATCTGCCGACGGCGATTACGGTGGCGTCAGAGTCTGATGAATTTTGTGAAGAATTAAGTCATTATTTGCACAGTGGCCGTTTTCGCGTCTATCGCAGCTCGGATATGATAGGTGTTGAATTGGGCGGTGCGATGAAAAACGTATTGGCTATCGCGGCTGGTGCGGCTGATGGTCTGGGGTTTGGTGCCAATACCCGTGCCGCATTGATAACCCGTGGCCTGGCTGAAATGATGCGCTTAGGTGAGGCGATGGGAGGGCATCGTGAAACCTTTATGGGGTTGGCCGGGATGGGTGATCTGATTTTAACCTGTACCGATGACCAGTCACGTAATCGTCGAACCGGTTTGCTATTGGCACAGGGAAAAACGCTGCAACAGGTGCATGAAGAAATCGGTCAGGCTATCGAAGGCATTAAAACTGCAAAGGAAATTGTAGCTCTTGCGCGTAAATATGGTGTCGAAGTACCTATCAGTGAGCAGGTTTACCGCGTTCTTTATGAAAACTGTCCGGTAGATGAAGTGGTGCGCGCATTAATGAATCGTAAATCTTCGCAGGAAACCGAGTAGTTTAAATTAGCGCAACCTGAAAAAAATGCTGATGGCGGGTACTTGTTGATTACTCATAACTAATACAGTCCCTGACTGCTTCAAGACTAACAATATGCAGCAGCTATGTGGCTGTATTTTTGATAAACAGCAGAAGGCACCTCTATCGTGACACCCATTTGTGGGTAAGGCCTGTCAAGACTCTCATCGGTTAATTAACCTTTTATGGCCATAAATGATAGTTTGTTCTGGATGGAACGTTTTTCCTGTCGACAAGTTTGAATACATGCTAGTTAGTTATTTAAGGTTTGAGCTGGTGTCGCAAAACTGATTTTGCCGTAATGCCTCATAAGTAACGATGGCGACGGTATTGGATAGATTTAGGCTTCGGCTGTTCTCGAGCATTGGTATTCGCAAGATGCAATCCTGATCCAGTCTTTTCAAATAATCCTCCGGCAAACCTCGCGTTTCAGGGCCGAAGACAAAGTAATCACCGGGTTTAAACTCGGCTTGATGATAATGTTTTTTGCCTTTGGTCGAAATGGCATAAACATTCTGCTCCGTTTTTACCTCGGAAATGCACTTATAGGTTTTTACCTCGGCCCATTCATGATAATCCAGGCCAGCACGACGTAATTGTTTGTCTTCCAGCTTAAATCCCAGCGGTTCAATCAAATGTAAAAAACAACCAGTGTTGGCGCAAAGCCGAATAATATTACCGGTATTTGGTGGGATTTCTGGTTGATAGAGCACGATATTGAACATGAGACGTATTTAAGCATGCATTTGTGGGTTGTCAGCAAAGAAATTTCCACCAATACAGGTATTTCCATAGACTAAGACTAAACATGGCAACATTTCTGCTATATAAGGTGTGATATTTAAAAAAACCTATTAACCATTATTTACGCCATTTACGCGATTTACGCCGAACCGCTATGGTGAACAACTGTAATCGGTACAGGCCGTATTTTCAGGGTTAATTGCATCATTATGATTTGGGGAAATCGATGCCAGAAAATAAACAGCAGAAAAGTATGTCCGATACCAAGAATTCGATAAATACAGAAACCACTTTATTGCTGGTAGATGATGATCCGTTAATCCTTGAAGGTCTGGGTTTTGTGTTGCGCAGGCAACATAAACTGATTACGGCAGATTCTCGCCATCAGGCAATGGAAAAAATGCAGCAGGCTGATGAATTACCGAGCCTGGCATTGATCGATCTAGGCTTGCCACCCTATCCGCATAAGCCGGATGAAGGTTTTACGCTGATTCGTGAATTGTTAGCATTGCATCCGAACATGAAAATACTGGTGTTATCCGGACAGGATAACGACGTTAATATCCAGCATGCACTGACTATCGGCGCCGTCGATTTTATTGCCAAACCGGCTGAGCCGGATTTGTTGTTGGCGCGGTTAAAACACCATCAACGCCTGCACGAGATAGATCAGCGCCGCGATGCGGAAAAAACGGTTTCTATCATTGGCGATAGTGTTGCCATGCAGGTAGTTGATAACCAGATCACACAGTTTGCTGACTCACCCTTCCCGGTTCTACTGGAAGGGGCTTCAGGTA
>CAWBXM010000138.1:0-10682 GCA_963792545.1 uncultured Gammaproteobacteria bacterium
GGTAATAATTCAATTGCTGCAGGATTGGCGCAGCAGGTAGCAAAAGGCAAAGGTGAAAAACAGCTCTATTTCTGGGGCGATTCTGGCTTAGGGAAAAGTCATCTATTGCAGGCATGCTGTAACCTTGCTGCAAAACAACAACGTACAGTCTGTTATCTAACACCGGTAGAAATACTCAATCAGTCGCCTGATATGTTTGATGGGCTGGAGCAGGTCGACTTGATCTGTCTGGATGATATTCAAAGCTGGTTACTTGGTGCCGCATGGGAATCCGCATTGTTTGACCTGATTAACCGTGTTCGTGAAAACCAGTCTTGCCTGATCCTGGCATCCGCTCATTCGCCAGATGAAAATTTTGTGAAGCTGCCTGATTTGCGTTCGCGATTGTCCTGGGGGCCGGTGTTTCATCTTCAGGAACTGGACGACAAACAAAAATACCAGGCATTAAGTTACCGTGCCAAACAGAATGGGCTTGAATTGCCTGAAAAAGTTGCTGATTATTTGATGCAGCGTTATCCGCGAGATATGTTTGGTTTGTTTGAACGTTTAGCGTTACTGGACAAGGCGTCGATGGTAATGCAGCGGCGGTTGACGATTCCATTGGTTAAATCGGTATTTGGGTAGGAACTGGTTAAGCTGGTGCTCGGGTAGGAGCGGAACTTCATTCCGCGATTTAGGTTTAGCTGGAGTAGCTTGAACTGGGGCCTGGTTGAGTAATATTTACGACTGTTATTTAGTTAGGCATTGCGGTATTCGCACCGCGGGCGAGTCACTTTTTTTCTAGCAGCCAAAAAAAGTAACCAAAAAAAGGCCGTCACTACGCCGGGGTCGCCCCGTACAAAAAACACGGGGTTCCCATTGAGCCATGACGGGTAACATGCTGCACCAGAACTCACCCACGAAAAACACGTGGGCTCAGACATGCTGGCACAGAAAGCCCATGTTACCCGTCACTGACCTCAATGGCTTGGCTAAGGTGAGAGAAAATCAAAAGAAAAAAACAAAAACAGGCGACACAGGTCAAAGCTAATTTTGTAACAGATTAATAGTCATATACATCGTTTTTGACTTTGCTCTTATGAGTCCACCTCAGCAAGCCATTTAGCCAGTGGCGTTATCATGAGTTTTCTGTGCCAGCATGTCTGAGCGTCTTTTGCGAGTTCTGGCGCAGCATGATAATGGTACTGGCTAAATGGGAACCCCTGTTTTCTATATGTACATGGATGTACGGTATTAGGGCAATGCAGGAGCAATTGCCGAGGGGCGTAGCTGACGTGGCGGCCTTTTCTGGTTACTCTTTTGGGCTGCTAGCAAAAGAGTGACTCGCCCGCGGTGCGAGACACCGCAATGCCTAACTAAACAACAGCCGTAAATATTACTCCACCAAACCCTCAATCAACTTCAGATAAACCTAAATCGCGGAATGAAGTTCCGCTCTTACTCCGGTGACGAATTCGTCGCCTGCATCTGCTTACCCATGTACCGTGTATAAAGAACCGTGCCCAGAAAAAACACCAGACTGGTAAAAATAACATAAAGCCCAATCATCAGGTCTTCACGGCTTCCGGCATACCAAACACCGATAATAAAATAAAAAATAGCCATATACATCGACCAGGCGTGAGTATATAACTTGCCTTTTAACAGGCCGAATAGTGGAAACATCAATGGCCCTAGCTGTAAAAAAATAATAATGGAGATCAGATGCTTTGCTGGTGGGTTGATGAATAAGTGCCATGCGAACAGGCCAAAGAGTAATGAGAAGTAACCTAGTAAGGTTAAGCTGTGTCCTAATTTTATAAGCTGTTGTTGAGTCATTTTATTTTTTTAGCCGTTAAGGCGACGCGTTTGCCAAGCGCGATACAAAGTTTGCGTTCATCATCACTGATTGGTGTGGCTTCAAGGTCATCAGTAAGGCGTGTTGCACCGTAAGGGCTGCCACCGGTTTTGGTTTCAAACAGCGATGTTTCGGTATAGGGCAAGCCGACGATTAGCATGCCGTGATGTAATAAGGGCAACATCATGGTAATCAAAGTACTTTCCTGGCCACCGTGCATGCTGGTGCTGGCAGAAAATACGGCTGCCGGTTTGCCGGCGAGTTTACCGCCCATCCATAATGCGCTAGTGCTGTCGATGAAATGTTTCATCGCGGCAGGCATGTTGCCAAAATGTGTCGGGCAACCAAGGATCAGGCCGTCACATTCTGTCAGGTCATCCAGTGTTGCATAGAGCGGGCCTGTTTCAGGGATTTCTGCAGCGCTCTGCTCGGTAATGGGTGAGACATGGGGCACTGTGCGTATACGTGCCTGCACACCATCTACTTCTTCAATGCCACGGGCAATAATGTTCGCCATTTCCGCAGTGGTGCCGCCTGGGCTGTAATATAACACCAGAATTTCCTGTATCGATGAGTCTGACATCACAATATATCCAGTACTTTTTCGGGTGGGCGACCGATAGTGGCTTTATTGCCATTAATAATAATTGGACGCTCGATGAGTATTGGGTTGTCTATCATGGCCTGAATTAGCTGCTCACGGCTTAACTCAGGGTTACTTAGAGAGTGTTCTTTATATGGTGCTTCATGTTGGCGCATAAGTTCTCGTGGTTCAATTTCAAGTAAATCAAGTACTTCGGTTAATTCGGCGAAATCGGGAGGAGTGTTCAGATACTCAATAACGGTAGCGTTCACGCCCTTGTCATTTAAAATGCCCATTGTCAGACGGCACTTGCTGCAATCAGGATTATGAAATATTCTAACGGTGTTGTTCATGATTTGCTCTCTGATCATTTTATGATTGATCAATTTTATCGGAATTTACTTATTTTGGCAGAAAACATTGACACTTAGTGCTTACATTGTTACTTTTTAAGGCTATAATCACGAACAATAATTATAAACAAAACCATACATTTCAATTGGAGATATAATGACCATGCGTACATCTGCCCGTCTGTTTAGCGTTGCCCTTTTAAGTTTAGGCCTGATTACAGGTTGTGCTTCAACTGAAGAAGCTGTTGATCCTGCGATAGCAGCACAGCAGGCCATCTCTGACGCTAAAGCTGCAAATGCTGAAGCGAAAGCTGCAAATTTTGAGTGGCGAGATACCGGAAAAATCATTAAACAGGCAGAAGAAAAACTTGCTGCTGGTGATACAGAAGGTGCTACTGCGTTGGCCAATAAAGCTAAAGCTCAGGCAACTACTGCTGTTGCCCAGGCCAAAGCTGAAAACAAAAAGTTCTTGAATGAAAATGCTGTAGGTAGTGTGACAGATAGCAGCTCGCGTGGAACGGGTGGTGCTATGGATGGTCGTGTCACTAGCTATTCAGTTGTTCGCGGTGATAATCTGTGGAATATCTCTGGTAAAGATGAAGTTTATGCTGACCCTTACCAATGGCCTCTGATCTATAAAACTAACCGTGACAAAATCAAAGACGCTGACCTGATTCACCCAGGCCAGGTTCTGGATATCGATCAAAATGCTTCTGCCTCAGAAATTGACGCTGCGGTAACCCATGCTAAAACTCGTGGTGCATGGTCTCTTGGTGATACCGAGCAGTCTGATCGTGATTACTTATCAAAATAGTTTTTTGATAATGTGATGTCATCATTGACGATGACGCTCACTTAAGAAATATAAAAAAGGCCCGCTTGCGGGCCTTTTTTTATTGATTATTAATTATGCTGAATATGATGCATATTTTTGTCCACTTTGATATTCCGGCATGTTTGTAGCCGGGATATTGTCTGCTCAAACAATAATTAAATGCCTGGAAATTGGACCGAAATTCGTAAAAGTGTCTACTATTGAAGTAATAGATTTGCCATTGACAGCACCAGGTAAGCTGCAATCGTCCTGATCAGAAATCTGGCCAACGATATAAATAAATATCAGTATTCATGAGTATGCAAATAATGAGCGCCGTGTTCGATAACAATATAAAACAAAATCAGCATCTTGAGGTCCATGACATTTTGAAGTGGCTCGAAGAAGATGTAATGGTCGATGTTGAAAATGCACACATGCTACGCATGTTGGCAGTGGGCGCTGAGTACAAGAAAAAACATCCGCTGGAAGTTATTGCAGAGCGTAACTGGGTTAACCCCAGCACAAACGAGCTACTGACACTGGATACGTTGACGCGATGGTTTTCAGAGCGTGTTGAGCTTCCATTTCATCGAATTGATCCATTAAAGATCGAAGTGGCTGAAGTCACCGAAGTGATGTCTTATGCTTATGCGGCGAGGTTTAATGTATTGCCGATAAAGGTCGATGTTACCTCCATCACTGTAGCTACCGCACAACCTTTTGAGCGCGACTGGGAAATCGAACTGTCGCGCATACACAATAAAGAATTTAAGCTGGTTATTGCTAACCCGAGTGATATTCGTCGTTTATTGCTAGAGTTTTATACCATCGCTAAATCCGTTCATGGTGCACGGATCTCTGCTGACACTAGCGGTAGTAATATTCAAAACCTTGAGCAGTTAATGGAGTTAGGTCGAAGCGGCAAACTTGATGCTAATGACCAGCATGTGGTCAATATTGTGGACTGGTTATTTCAATTTGCTTTTGAGCAACGTGCTAGTGATATTCATCTTGAGCCACGCCGTGAGATGTGTCCGGTGCGTTTCCGCATCGATGGCGTTCTACAGGAGGTTTACCAGATTCCAACGGCAGTAATGAAAGCTGTTACTAGTCGCATTAAAATTATTGGTCGTATGGACGTCGCGGAAAAGCGTCGGCCACAAGATGGTCGTTTAAAAACGCGTACCGAAGATGGTAAGGAAGTTGAGCTACGTTTATCGACTATGCCAACAGCATTTGGTGAAAAGCTGGTAATGCGTATTTTTGATCCGGATGTGTTGGTCAAAAATTTCCGGCAACTGGGGTTTAGCAAAAATGATAACGACATGTGGCAGTCGATGATAGAACAGCCGCATGGCATCATTCTGGTGACCGGTCCGACCGGCTCGGGTAAAACTACAACCTTATATTCCACGCTTAAATTACTGGCGAAACCGGAAGTAAATGTTTGTAGTATCGAAGACCCTATCGAATTAGTCGAGCCAGCATTTAATCAAATGCAGGTACAAAAAAATATCGATCTGGACTTTGCCAGTGGGGTGCGTACGCTATTGCGTCAGGATCCTGATATCATCATGATTGGTGAGATCCGTGATAAGGAAACGGCTGACATTGCGATACAGGCAGCGCTGACCGGCCACCTGGTGCTTTCTTCGTTGCATACAAATGACGCGCCTTCAGCCATTACACGATTGCTGGATATCGGTGTGCCGCCGTATCTGATTCAGTCATCCGTGTTAGGTGTTATGGCGCAGCGACTGGTCAGAACGTTATGTCCGCACTGTAAACAACCGGCTGATATCAGTGATCAGGCATGGAACGAACTGGTTCAGCCATGGAAGGCGAAAAAACCCAAACAAGTTTACGAACCTGTAGGTTGTCTTGAGTGCCGTGATACCGGTTATAAGGGGCGAAAAGGCATCTATGAAATGTTCCGTTTTTCCAATGAAACTCGTCTGATGATAAGCAAAAACACCGATATCCATGAATTACGCCGTGCGGCGATAAAAGATGGTTTGCAACCGCTACGTTTAAGCGGTGCAAATAAAGTGGCTAAAGGTGAAACCACTGTCGAAGAAGTTCTACGTGTTGCGCCACCACCGCTGGATAGTTAATTAGATATTCCTGTTCTTTAGTTATTCGTCAAAAGGCGAGATAACAATTGCCGCGGACCTGTTTCACCTATCTCACAAGTTAGATTTCATCTACACCATCAAGCGGTTATAATGTGCGCCTAATATTCACGCATTGCCTAAAATCGAGATTTTATCCATGAGCTATTATTTTTCCAAAATTGTAGATGACAGTTTTGACGATGTCATCGAACGTACTACTGCACACCTGGCTGAGGCTGGTTTTGGTGTCTTAACAACCATCGATGTTAGTGCTACATTGAAAAAAAAGCTTGATGTCGATTTTCAGCGTTATACGATATTAGGTGCCTGTAATCCAGGTTTTGCCTATAAAGCATTATTGGCAGAAGATAAAATTGGTACCATGCTGCCGTGTAATGTCATCGTGCGGGAAACCGCGGATGGTAAGGTCGAAGTTGCTGCGGTAGATCCTATGGCATCAATGATGTCGGTACAGAATGAAGACCTGGGTGAGATTGCATCGCAGGTACAAACCATGCTTAAAAACGTTATCGAAGGTTTATAAAAGATGTCAGATACAAACAGGGCTCGGCCTAAAATTATTGTTTATAGTGGTCGTTTTTGTGGATATTGCACAGCTGCCGAGCGCTTATTGCAAAGTAAAAAAGCCGAATATGAGCTGATAAAAGTCGATGAAGATCAGGCTAAATTTGATCATATGATGGAAATTACCGGTCGCCGTACTATCCCGCAGATATTTATTGGGGATTTTCATGTCGGTGGTTTTGATGACCTGAATGCATTAAATAAAAGCGGTAAATTAGATCAGTTGTTAAATCCTTAAAAATCGCGGTTTACAGAAGCGCCTATGGTTATGGTTACGTCTGTATAACACCATGGATGGCGTGTAGTAGGGTAATACTCTTACATGGATGTAAGTGGTAGAACGACTCATTAAGGGCACGCCTACATGGACGTAGGTGGTAGAGCAACGCAGGAGCAGTTGCCGAGGACGCCCGTAAGTAGGATAACGCAGGAGCAGTTATCGAGGAGACAAAGTCGAGCAATTACCGAGGAGCGGTTTGAAAACCGCGATTTCAGCGTACAAGTAAATAACCATACCTAATTACAATCTAAAGACTAACTGCCATGGAATACCTGCCAATATTTATACAGATCAAACACCGCCCCTGTCTGGTTGTCGGTGGTGGCTCCATCGCTGCGCGTAAGGTGGCCTTACTAAGAAAAGCGCAGGCTGATGTTACCGTGGTCGCGCCTGAGCTTTGTGATGAACTGAAAAAGCTGCATGATGAAGGCTCAATTCACCATCAGGCACGAGAGTTTGAAGATATGGATATGGAATCATGTCTTGTCGTTATCGCCGCGACCAATCAGCGCTCGGTCAATGAGCGTGTATCTCAACTGGCTAACCAGCTGCGTCTGCCGGTCAATGTGGTAGACAACCAGGATCTGTGTAGTTTTATCATGCCATCCATTATCGATCGTTCACCGATGGTTATTGCGGTTTCTACCGGTGGTTCATCACCCGTGCTGGCGCGGCTGATCCGCACCAAATTAGAAGGTATTATTCCAGCGGCTTATGGTCGCCTGGCCGCTCTGGTCGAAGGTTTTCGCGATAAAGTGAAAGCCTCGTTTCCAGACGTCGAATCACGCCGTGGCTTCTGGGAAACCATACTTGAAGGTAAAGTCGCCGAACTGGTTTTTACCGGGCATGAAGAAGAAGCCAGGAAGCTGTTAGATAAGGCTATCGATGAGGGCGCAGAAAAACCAGAAATGCCAGGTGAAGTATTTCTTGTTGGCGCCGGTCCCGGTGATCCAGACCTGTTAACTTTCCGAGCATTGCGTTTAATGCAACAGGCGGATGTTGTGGTCTATGATCGCCTGGTATCGCCAGCTATTATGGAGATGGTGCGTCGTGATGCCGAGATCGTGTATGTCGGTAAAGAGCGTGATAAACATACCATGCAGCAGGAAAATATTAACCAGCTGTTGGTGCGTTTAGCAAAAGAGGGCAAACGTGTATTACGTTTAAAAGGCGGTGATCCGTTTATTTTCGGTCGCGGTGGCGAAGAGATAGAACTGCTTGCGCAGGAAGGTATCGCGTTCCAGGTGGTTCCTGGTATAACCGCAGCAAGCGGCTGTTCATCCTATGCGGGTATCCCATTAACACATAGAGACTATGCACAATCATGTGTATTCGTCACCGGCCACCTGAAGGATGGATCTGTTGACCTGAACTGGAAAGCGCTCGCACACCCAAATCAAACGGTGGTGTTCTACATGGGTTTACACGGTGCGCCGACGTTATGTAAAGAAATGGTCGCACACGGTTTGCCTGCAAGTACACCAGTGGCACTGGTGGAGCAGGGCACAACGCCTCAGCAACGTGTTTATATAGCAACGCTTGATACCTTACTTGATGTGATTGCTAGCAAAGACATCAAGCCGCCAACGTTAATCATCGTTGGTCAGGTGGTAACGTTGCATGAAAAACTCTCCTGGTTAGAAGAACACCATGTCGATAATGTAGACAGTGTTTTTGCCTATAAAGATTAATAGCAATAATAAAATGTACCACCCTTTATTTTTTATGAGTAGACCGGCTCCAGCATTATTAATATTCATTGCGGTCGCAGGTTTAACTGCTTGTTCATCATCAGAAAATGCCACGGCATTTAATGAAGTCTCAGCAAAAAAACGCTGGAATACAGCAGAGAAAAACTGGAGTGTTAGTGAATTGAGGTCATTAGAACAGGGGCGGCTTATCTACGGGAAAAGCTGCGCGGCCTGTCATGGTAAAAATGGCGATGGAAACTTAAACATCGGCGCGCCATCCCTGGTCAATAGTGCCATCATCAAAGGCGATATCAAGTATCACATCGCATTAATTAAAAACGGGAGAAGGGTGATGCCAGCATATGCCCAAACCTTAAATGACGATGAAATAGCTAATATTGCCGCGTATGAGAGAAATGCCTGGGGTAATCATGATTATCAGATTTTTGCACAGAGTCAAAAATAATGTCATTAGATCGGGTGTTATTGATGTTCTACATATTAATCAGTAGGACAAGGTATAATTCAATCTGGTAGAAAATTTTAATAGGAAGTGACGAAATGCGTCAATTTCGTCATAATGCGTACTTCTTTTCGTGGTTTTACTGACAAGTAAAGCCGGTTTACTGTTTTTAGGTGTAATAAAGTGGTCAAAAATAAAGTGTTTACCAAATCAAACCAGCCAATTCGTTTTTCAATGTTATCTGCGCTGATCATGTTGCTGCTAGCCATCAGTGCGCCGGTATCTGCAAAAACCAGTTACGTTAGTGATGAGCTTAATGTGCCGGTGCGCTCAGGCGCAACTACGGGTCACCGTATTATAAAGTTTCTATCAAGTGGTACTGCGGTGAGTGTTCTTGGTGCTTCAGACGATAATAAATTTGTCGAGGTTAGACTCCCGAATGATAAAACAGGCTGGATAGCGACTAAAGATTTAATGGATATCCCTAGTGGCAGGGACCGTTTAGCTGCTGCTAATAAAAAGTTTGCAAATTTTGCGAAAACGATAAAAGATTATGAAAGTACGATCGTTGAGTTGAAATCAGAGATCAGGCAGTTAAAGAGTGAGAGAAGCTCATTGAAGAATGAAAGCACCAATTTAAGCAATTCACTGAATGATCTGAAGATCACCGCTGCAAACCCATTAGCTTTATCTAAAAAGAATAAAGAGCTTAAGAAAGAGCTTGATAAAGCCCTGGATAATGCTGAAATGTTAGATAAAGATAATCAGAAACTGCGCAGTAATGTCGCTCAGGAGTGGTTTATCATTGGCGGCGCGGTCTCGATCGGCAGTCTGATCTTTGGTCTGATTATTACCCGGATCAACTGGCGTCGTAAGAAAAATAGCTGGGGCGATAGTTTTTAACAATAACTGACGTTCAGAGATGATGCTCAGCTAAACGTTGATAGCCTTTCTTCGTACAGGCATAAAGCTTAAAAGCGACTCACCACAGAGGCACAGAGGGCACAGAGTTTTACTTTGCTAGCTGCGCCTACGGCGATGTTAACAATAGAAAGTTTTTCTCTGTGTCCTCTGCTGCCTCTGTGGTGAAATGTTTTTAACTGAAGGTAATAGTTCAGGCAGTTCTGATGTATTGTCTACTGTGTAATTAAACCTGAGTCCTAAGTTGTCGAGCAACTAAACGTACACTAGCTACGTTTGATGGCAATAAATGGTACAATCCCCTGCTATTTTTTATCCAGTATTTGAAATTATGGCATATACCCGCGAACAACGAATCCAGCAACTGCATCAGGCGCTAAAACAGCGCATATTGATCCTCGATGGCGCCACCGGTACCATGATCCAACGCCATAAACTGGATGAGACGGCTTATCGTGGTGAGCGTTTTACTGACTGGCCCAGCGATCTAAAAGGCAACAACGACCTGCTGGCAATCACTCAACCGGAGATCATTAAAGGTATTCATCAGCAATACCTGGATGCTGGTGCGGATATCATCGAAACCAATACTTTCAACGCCACCCGTGTGGCGATGGCCGATTACGATATGCAGGATCTCAGTTATGAGATCAATGTGGCTGCCACCACACTGGCGCGACAGGCAGCAGATGACTTTTCGACGGATGATAAACCACGTTATGTCGCGGGTGTGCTGGGGCCGACCAATCGCACCTGTTCTATTTCGCCCGATGTAAATGACCCCAGTTTTCGAAATATCTCATTCTCTGAGCTGGCAGAGGCTTACGCTGAATCCACCCGGGCATTGATCGAAGGTGGTGCCGACATTATTCTGATCGAAACCATCTTTGATACTTTAAATGCCAAAGCCGCTATCTTTGCGGTAAAACAGGTGTTTGCTGAAGATAGCATCGAATTGCCAATCATGATTTCCGGCACTATTACTGACCAGTCTGGCCGGACCTTAACCGGTCAGTTGACGGAGGCTTTTTATAATTC
>CAWBXM010000139.1:0-37696 GCA_963792545.1 uncultured Gammaproteobacteria bacterium
GCAGGGCGAAATACCGCTCGCCTTCCTTCGGGCTGCGGATAGGACCTTCGACCGTATCGCCGGTGCTCAGCGAGAAGCGGCGGATCTGCGAGGGCGAGATGTAGATGTCGTCCGGGCCCGGCAGGTAGTTGGCGTTGGCCGAGCGCAGGAAGCCGAAGCCGTCCTGCAGCACTTCGACCACGCCGTCGCCGATGATCTCGATATCTTGGTCGGCCAGCTTCTTCAGGATCGCGAACATCAGTTCCTGCTTGCGCATGACACTGGCGTTCTCGACCTCGTGCGATTCAGCGTAAGCGATCAGCTCCGGCGGCTTCTTGTTCTTGAACTCTGCGAGTTTCATTTCTTGCATGGATAGACTCCTGGGTGTGCAGTACGGGAGAAATCGATCGGCGGAATGCGATGATCGTGACGGCGGCCAGCTGTAAGCGGTGAGGCGGCACGTGACGAAGAAGGAGGAATCGCCTTTTAGCGGCAACTCTTGCAAAGAGCAAGGCGGGAATCGCCTGAAGGCCTTGTCAGAACGGCTTGACGATCACCAGGATGACGATCGCGATCATCAGCACGGTCGGCACCTCGTTGACGATCCGGTAGAAGCGCGCCGACTGCCGGTTGCGATCCTCGGCGAAGCGCCCGCACGCCACGCGGCCAGATAGCCATGTGGACGCCCGACATCGCCACGACCAGCGCGAGCTTGGCGTGCAGCCAGCCGCCGTCGAACATCCGGCCCGTCGCCAGGCCAGCCAGAGCCCGAACACCCAGGTCGCGATCATCGCCGGATTGATGATCGCGCGCAGCAGGCGCCGCTCCATCACCTTGAAGGTCTCCGACTGCTCGCGAGCCGACGGCGCTTCGGCAGTGATAGACGAACAGCCGCGGCAGATAGAGCAGGCCGCCATCCAGGCGATCACCGAGATCACGTGAAGCGCCTTGACCCAGAGCATCAGCATCGCCTCCCTTGCGCACCCGCTCCACCAGCCCTCGACATGCGCGATAGGCGTGTCGAGCGTGATGCCGTGACCGAGGTTGAAGATCAGCGGTCCGTCGCCGAGACGCCTCCAGAATCGCGTCCACACCCTCGGCGAGTGCCTTGCCGCCGGCGACCAGACGCAGCGGATCGAGGTTGCCCTGCACCGGCCATCCGGCCTGCGACGGCGCTCGCGCCTGCGATAGCGGCACGGTCCAGTCGAGCCCGAGGCCTCGAGCGCCGTCTCGCGCTGCGTAGCCGTCGAAGCGGACGCCCGCACCCTTCGGAAAGGCGATTACCGGCACCTCGGGCGTGCGCCGCCCTCACGCGCGCACGATCTCGGCGAACCGGCTCGACGCACGCATGCGCTCGAAACTCGGTCCTCGTCGAGCACGCCCGACCAGCTGTCGAAGATCTGCACCGCGTCGGCGCCCGCCTCGATCTGGCGCGATCAGGTAATCGGCCGAGGCCTCGACCAGGATGATCATGAGCTGTCTGCATCGCGTCCGGATGCCGGTAGCGCCAACCGCCGCGCCGGGCGCCTGGTCGGGCGTGCCGTGCCCGGCGATCATGTAGGTCGCGACCGTCCAGGGCGCGCCGCAGAAGCCGATCAGCGCCGTCTCCGTCGGCAGCTCGCCGGCGCACCCGCCGCACCGTCTCGTAGACCGGCGCCAGATGTCCGTGAACGCACCGGCATCGCAGCCTGACGACCTCTGGCAGCCAGTTCGGCTCAGCACGGGCCCGCGGCCTTCCTCGAAATCGCACCTCCTGACCGAGCGCGTGCGGGAATGACCAGAATGTCGGAGAACAGGATCGCCGCGTCGAAGTCGAACCGGCGGATCGGCTGCAGGGTCACCTCCGCGGCCAGCTCCGGCGTGTAGCAGAGATCGAGGAAACGAGCCGGCCTGCTTCCGCGCTTGCGATATTCCGGCAGGTAGCGTCCGGCCTGCCGCATGATCCAGATCGGCGGCGGACGACAGCGCTTCCCCGCCCAGAACGCGTAGCAGTTTTCCCAAAGCACTCTGTCCTCGCCAGCAATCCTTAATAGAATCTTAAGAAACTCTTTCTTCTGATTCTTGGGCAGTGGATTAGGGGGATTCACTGCGCATCCACAATCCGTCCCAAGGATGGACGCATCCGCGCCGAGCCCGCATGAACAATGGTCGGTTCTTGGATTGAGCAGTGGATTTCCGTGAAATTCGACAAGTTCGAGCAGTGGTTAGAGCCTAGGGCAAGATCCGAGCTCGGATTGACGGGAATCAATTCGTCCGAGCACAGGCTGGCAAGTTGCCTCCGGGATGCAGCTCACTTTTCCACCGCGGCCTGCCTGTTGATCGAATTGTGCCCCGAAAGCGGTATCATCCGGTTACGCGGCAGGTTCGCCCAGGCGCGTCCGAGCCGCCGCTCCTCCACAGGACAGCCGAGCGCTTTGCCGACACCAGCGCTACTTCCACCTCCACCTGGTCTCGGACGCCACCGGCGAGACGCTGCTGAGCGTCGGCCGCGCCGCGGCGGCGCAATACAAGCGCACGCATGCGATCGAGCACATCCACCCGCTGATCCGCACCGAAGGCGCAGCTGGAGCAGGGTTTCGAGGACATCGAGGCAGGCACCAGGCATCGTGCTCTACACGCTGGTCGACACGCGATCTCGCCGGAGCATGTTGGATGAAGCGCTGCCGGCGAGCTCGCTGCCCTGCGTCCGGTGCTGGAGCCGGTGCTGACGGCTGTTCCAGTCCTATCTCGGCACGCCGCTCGGCCGGCCGGGTCGGCGCCCAGCACGTGCTCGACGCGCGATTATTTCCGCCGCATCGACGCGCTGAATTTCACCATGGCGCACGATGACGGCCAGCTGCCGGAAGATCTCGGACGATGCCGACGTCGTCCTGATCGGCATCAGCCGCACCTCGAAGACGCCGACCTCGATCTATCTCGCCAATCGCGGCATCAAGACCGCCAACGTACCGCTGGTGCCGGGCGTGCCCGTGCCGCCAGCGCTGCTGACGGCCGCAGCAAGCCGCTGGTCGTCGGCCTGGTCGCCAGCGCCGACCGCATCGTCGCAGGTCCGCCAGCAACCGGCTGCTCGGTCGACGCCCGACGACGAGCCGGACGACTATGTCGACCGGACGACGATCACCGAGGAAATCACCTAGCGCGCAAGCTCTGCGCGCGCCAGGGCTGGCCGATCATCGACGTCACGCGCCGTTCCATCGAGGAGACCGCGGCCGCCGTCATCGGTCTGCCTGCCGCGTAGCGCCAGAAGGCCAGCACCGAATGAACCTCATCCTCGCCTCGGCAAGCCCCGTGCGCCGGACCATGCTCGAGAACGCCGGAATCGCCGTCGAGGCCGTGCCGGCCGAGATCGACGAGCGCGCCGTCGAACAGGCGCTCGAAGGCGCCGGCGCTACGCCGGAAGACGTCGCGCTGGTCCTGGCCGAGGCCAAGGCGCCGCGGGTCAGCGAGGACAGTGCCGGGCGCGCTGGTGCGTCGGCGGCGACCAGACGCTGCGTCTTGACGGCGAGCAGTTCACAAGCCGGCCGACATGGAGGCCGCACGCCGCACCCTGCTGGCGCTGTCCGGCAGGACGCATCGGCTGCATGCCGCGGTCGCGCTGGTCCGCGACGGCGAGAACCTCTGGGGCACTGCGAAACGGCGAGCCTCACCATGCGCAAGCTCGCGCCGGCCTACATCGGCCGACTATCTTGCGCGCGGTCGGCGAGACGGCACTGTCGAGCGTCGGCGCCTACCAGGTGGAAGGCGCGGGTATCCAGCTGTTCGAGCAAGATCGACGGCGACTATTTCACCATTCTCGGCCTGCCGCTGCTGCCGGTTCTGGCGGCGCTGCGCGACCGGGGCGCGATCGAGGCTGAAACCGGCCGGCGGCCTTCGTCTTCGGCTAGCCGATCGACCCATTCGCGGTCGCCGCTCATCCACGGCTACTGGCTGCAGCACTACGGGATCGCCGGCGACTATGAGGCGACGACGTCCCGCCGGAGGATTTCGACGCGTTGCTCGGCAGCTTGCGCGAAGAGGGGCTTTGCCGGCGGCAACGTCACCATGCCGCACAAGGAAGCCGCCTTCGCGGCGGTGCGATCCGCCACATGCGGCGCGCCGAGATGCTCGGCGCCGCCAACACGCTTTGGTTCGAGGACGGCGACCCGCTTGCGGCGGCAACACCGACGCCGAAGGCTTTACCGCCAATCTCGACGCAGACGCACCGGGCTGGGAGAAGGCGGGACCGGCGTGGTTCTCGGCGCCGGCGGCGCCGCGCGGGCGGTGATCCACGCGCTGATCAGGGCGGCTTACGCGACATCCGCATCGTCAACCGCACCCTCGAGCGGCCGCGCGCTGGCCGACGTTCGGCGGCGAGCCTCGGCCATGGCGCTCGGCGCCGCTGCCGAACTGCTCGGCGCAGGCCGGACTGCTCGTCAACACCACGTCACTCGGCATGGACGGCAATGACGACCTGCGCTGCCGATCGACTGGCAGCACGCGCCGGCCGGCGCCATCGTCACCGACATCGTCTACGTGCCGCTCGAGCACGCCGCTGCTCGCCGCAGCGCGCCGCTGCGGGCTGAAGACCGTCGACGGGCTCGGCATGCTGCTGCACCAGGCGGTTCCGGGTTTCGAGCGCTGGTTCGGCGTCCGGCCCGAGGTCGAGCCGAATTGCGCGCCCTCATCGTTGCCGACCTGGAGGCGGAGCGTGATCGGTCCTCGGCCTCACCGGATCGATCGGCATGGGCAAGATCGACGACGGCGGAGATGTTCGCCGACGCGCGGCGTCCCGGTGCACGATGCCGACGCGGCCGTGCACCGGCTCTACGCCGGCGCGCGGTCGCGCCGCGTCGAGGCGGCCTTTCCCGGCACCGTGCTCGACGGCGCGGTCGATCGCGGCCTGCTTGCCGGGCAGGTCATCGGCAAGCCGCAGGCGCTGAAGCGGCTGGAAGAGATCATCCATCCGCTTGTCCGCGCCGACGCCGAGGCGTTCCTTTCCCGCCATCGCGCGGGCGGCGCCCGCTCGTCGTGCTCGACATTCCGCTGCTCTTCGAGACGCGGCCGCCGCAGGGTCGACAAGGTCGTCGTCGTCACGGCGCCGTCCGGAGGTGCAGCGCGAGCGCGTGCTGGCGCGGCCCGGCATGACGGCTGAGAAGTTCGAGGCGATCCTCAAGAGCCAGGTGCCGGATGCCGAGAAACGAGAACTGGCCGATTTCGTCATCGACACCAGCCTCGGCCTCGAAGCCGCCGAGCGCGACGTCGACGCCATCCTCGAGACGCTCGCCGCGACGCCCTAGACTTCTATCCCCAGCCACGGTCCATGCCCGCCGGCTCCCGGCTTGCATCGCGCGGCGAACGGAACGAGAAGCGTGCCATGCGCGAAATCGTCATCGACACGGAGACGACCGGGCTCGATTGCCTCAACGGCGACCGGGTGACTTGCCTATTGGTCATAGCTAGAGTTACGACATCGAGTATATATACGCACGTAACTCATCCCACATCGACGTGTAACACTTTGCCGCCTTACTGCGTGCAGCAAATACCGTCAGAGGCGCACGATGCACCCCCATGCGTTCGACCTCACTGGCATACGGTATATAGTTTTTTATAACGGATGGCATAAATCTCGGCGGATGCTGCACGATCAAACGGTGCATCTTTTTACGGCTATCGACCATGACAAAAAATGGCAGTACTTTTTTCTGATCAATACCCTGCTGTTCAAAAAATTCTATGATCTGCTGATAAGTCCGCAATGAAAGCGTGGTGGGTATCGTTGGCACCAGCAGTATATCTGCCGCAGCAAAAACATTTTCTGATACCGCCGAAATACTCGGTGGACAATCCAGGAAGATATAATCATATTCTTCCGAAAAAGGTTTGAGCAACTTATTAAAACGGTTTACCGGATCTTCTGCCTGTTCCAGAAACGTGTCCATATTACGATAGGTAAAATCTGCCGGTAATAGATCCAGGTTTTCATAATCCGTGCCTTTTACGGCCTCATCTATATCGATCTCTCCATCGATCAGTTTTTTGCCACCGCCTTTTATTTCAGCCTTTATCCTGAAGTAATAACTGGCCGCTCCCTGAGGATCAAGGTCCCACAAAAGTGTATTAGCACCATCGAGTGAAGCCAGAAAAGAAAGGTTCACTGCTGTTGCCGTCTTACCGACACCGCCTTTGATATTGTATATCGCGATAGTTTTCACAGCTTATTTTTTGCCCCCGTAATATTCGACGAATATTTCCTTGAATCTTTTCTGGCTGCCAGATGAAGAAAAAGCTGCATAACTATGTTTGAAGTTTTTGCCTGCTTCGTGCTGCTGTTGTTGAAGGATTTCAATTATCTGCTCAGAGGCTTTTATCGCATCCTCGTCATTGCACTGTTCGATAAAGGCTTTCACCAAACCGATCTGAATCTGCCGGTCATTAAATTCGCCGAGGTTATCCTGTACATCGGTTAAAGTCTGGATCACTTCACGCAGTTTTACTGCCGGGTAAAGGCCTTGAAAAAACTCGATCAGGTAACGCAAATGTTTGAAGGTTTTGCGCAGCTCATGAAAAGCTTCGGCATCACTATTATCAGTAATCGTTTTTCCCTGTTTTACAGCACGCTGATTTATCTCCCAGAACTGTTCATCGGCCAGTTTGTATACTGCTTTTCCGGGTTTATCAGGCGTGCTGTTCTCCGATCCTTCGTGTTCAAGATGGTCACGCAGTTTCTTGATATCATCGCGATACTGAGGAGATTTCAGTTCTTCAATTAAGATTTTTTGCGCCTCTGCTCTTGAGTGTAATAAGTATTCGCGCAAGGGTTGCAGCTGTTGCCAGCCTGATTTTTCGAAATGCGATTGATAGTTATCCAGCTGCAGCAGGAAGACATCAAGATCTCTGACCGGCTTAGATAATTCGCCCAGCTTTAAAAAAAAAGCCTTATATTCGGTGTTAGCTGTTTGCGGTTCCAGATGTTCGAGCTGTTTCAGTGCGACACGCATTTTCCTTATAGCAACACGATAATCATGCATGTACTCCGTATCTCTACCCCTGATACAACCGGCGGTATTTTGTTGCATGATCTTAAACAAGCAGAGCATGATCTCCTTCAACACCTGTTGCGCAGGCATATCATGCTCCAGTCGCAGGTTCAGCCTGGTGGAGTATTCATTGGTGCTCACACCCGTTGCGATCAGCGCCAGTTTCATCACATTATCCTGAGCCGGTTGCAGCGGCATAGGCAGCGGCATGGCGAGCAAGAATGCTTCAACCTTCAGGTAATCTTCCGTATAACCTTTTACCGCCTTTATCGTCATTCGTTTAGTCAGCACCCTTGCAGCACGCAGTTTCGAAGGTTTATACCAGTACACATCAAAATATAAACGTACCACTATTTTTTTATTCTCATCCAGCACGGCAAAAGACTGGCGATTAATTCTTAGCCTGGTGCGGGGTAAAAGCTCACGAACAGCGACTACTGACTGCAGTTGCTGGCGAAACTCGCCAGCGGGAAGTTCAGCTGTCAGATGCGGTATTTTCCTGAGACCCAGCTGTATCTTTAATTTGCCATCCTTATCTGCCCGCCAGTAGATCCTGTGCGAGCGTCCATCGTCATGCACTTCGAGTGCGGCACCATGCTTAAACAGACGCCAGTCAAAGGTGTCATAAAACACCCTGTAATAAACAGATTCAGCCTGTGCCTGAACAGAAAAAGCCTCGCGGAATAACGACACCAGCGCCGGAATACTTTGCTCCTCAGGAATTATAAAACTGTGCTGATTATCTGGCATTAACAATGATTAATAGCTATTTGATAGGCCCGCATGATATTAGTAATAGAAAGAATACGCAATTAGTAAGCACCTTTGTAGTAGAGCAATGCATACCGACCTGTTTGCACATGTAATTAAGGTCTTGTATTTATCTACAACTGACCCTATCCTAATGTAATGACACTAAAACTCATAAAAATTTTGTTGTTCACGCAATTAGTTTTCATCTTTAACGGGCAGGCCGTTGCCGACGAATATGTGCAAAAACGCCAGCAGATGATTGACGACATCGATGGTTATGCCGAAACGACTTTCAAATATACTAACAAAAAAACCTTAGACAAACGTGTTATGCAGGCCATGGCGACGACTCCACGGCATGAGTTCGTACCAAAAGACATACGCGCCCGTGCGTACCAGAACCAGCCTCTGCCGATTGGTTATGGTCAGACCATATCACAGCCATACATCGTCGCATTGATGACTGAACTGTTGCAGCCTCAGCCCGACCACCGCGTGCTTGAGATTGGCACTGGCTCGGGTTATCAGGCTGCCGTACTGTCACAACTGGTGAGTCAGGTCTACAGTATAGAAATCGTTGAGCCGCTGGGAAATCGCACAACACGGCTGCTGAACCAGCTCGGTTATGACAATATCGAAACGCGCATTGCTGACGGTTACGATGGCTGGCCAGACCAGGCGCCATTCGATAGCATCATCGTCACTGCAGCCATCAGCCATATTCCGCCGCCACTGGTGCAGCAACTCAAAAAAGGCGGACGCATGGTGATTCCTGTGGGCACCCGTTTCCAGACGCAGCACCTGACACTGGTAGAAAAAAATGAACAGGGTGTGATTAGCACACGGCAGTTGTTACCCGTGATCTTTGTGCCTTTCACTGGCGCACATTAGCCGGACATGCAACTGCAAGTTTTAGCTGATGATCTGAAATCGAAACCTCCACTGCTGTCTATCTTTATCTTATCGGCGACTGCATTGGCTTATGAAGTTTTGCTGATAAGAATGTTTTCCATCGTGCACTGGCACCATTTTGCTTTTATGGTGATCAGTATCGCTTTGCTCGGGTATGGTGCCAGCGGTAGTTTCATCACCGTGTTTCAACGCAGGTTACTGCAAAACTATGGCATCGTGTTTGTCGCTAACGTGCTGTTATTCGGGCTGTCATCAGTCGCCTGTTTCGTCCTTGTCCAACAACTGCCTTTTAATACCCTGGAGATCCTGTGGGACGCTTCGCAGTGGCAGCGACTGTTACTGAGTTATTTGTTATTGACTTTGCCATTTTTCTTTGTCGCCAATGCACTGGCGTTGACCATGATGCGCTTTCATCAGCAGATCGCGCTGGTCTACGGTATCGACCTGCTCGGCGCAGGCATTGGTGCGCTGTTAGTCATGGTTCTGCTACTGCTATTTCCACCAGATATCGTGTTACCCATGTTAGGTATCTGCGGTATCGCGGCTGGCCTGTTCGCTGTGTTTAATCTTGCTGAAAGACAGAGACGGAAGGTCGCTATTTTTTTGCTGCTCTGCATACTGGCAGTTTTCATCACACCACAGAAATGGCTTGCGCTGCAAATCTCAGAATACAAGGGCCTGGCACAGACACTGAGGATAAAAGATGCTTCCCTGCTCTGGTCTCATTCTTCACCGGTCTCACAGACAGATGTGGTGCAGAGCCCACTGGTTCCTTTTCGTAATGCCCCCGGTCTGAGTTTACAGAGTCCCGGCGGACCACCGGAGCAACTGGCAGTGTTCAGAGATGGCGATGAGATGAATACCATCGATCATGTCACCACCAGGTCTGCACTCGAATATTATGACTACATGAGCACGGCGCTGCCTTATCACTTACGACGCTCTCCCCAGAATGCTCTGAAGAATGTTCTGATCCTGCACTCGGCAACTGGCGCTCAGATATTACAGGCACGTTTTCATGAAATGCCGCATATCGATGCGGTCGAGCCGGACCAGCAGCTCAGCCTGCTCATCAGCGACAGGTATGCTGATTATTTTGACTGGGTGGCTGTGCAGGACAGGGTAAACATCCACACCATATCGCCGCGTGGATTTGCCGCTGCCGACAAAAAATATGATCTTGTCATCATGGGTCCGGGCGGCGGTTCCAGCGGTGGTTCGGCCGGCGTCTATGAACTGTCGACCTCATACGACTATACCGTCGAAGCACTACAGTCCTATCTGAAATTGCTTGCACCTGAAGGGCTGCTGAGCTTGACCCTGTGGACCAGTAATCCGGCACGCGGCAACCTGAAGTTATTCGAAACAGCTGTAATCGCAATGAAGCAGTCCGGCATCGACTATCCTGAAAACAATATTGCATGGATTCGCAGCTGGAATACCGCAACGCTATTACTGAAAAACACCGCCTTGACCGCGGAAGAAATTGCCCGTGTGCGTAACTTCAGTGTTTCACGTAGTTTTGACCTGGCATGGCTGCCCGATATCCAGCCGCAGGAAGTCAACCGCTTCCAGCTGTTACAGGAACCTGTTTTTTATCTTGCCGCTCACTCGCTATTGAAACAGGAAGACAGCGACTTCATCGAGCTATACAAGTACGATATTCGTGCAGCCACCGATAACCGGCCCTATTTCGATAATTATTTCAGATGGTCCAGCCTGAAAGAGTTCCTCTCGATGCCCGGACAGACAGGGATATCCATGATCGGTGTCGGTTATCCGACCCTGCTGGTAACACTGGTCCAGGCGGCGGTCGCTGCATTCGTTCTGATATTATTGCCTTTATTTTTTGTTCGAACGGAGAAGAATCAGAGTGCAGACAGACGCTGGAAAATCATTATCTATTACCTGGCGATCGGCCTGGCTTTTCTCTTTATCGAGCTCGCCTTCATCCAGAAATTCACCCTGATACTTAGTCAGCCGCTGTATGCAGTCGCGGTCGCCTTATGTGCCTTCCTGATCTTTTCCGGTCTCGGCAGTCTCTATGTGCAGCAACAGATAAAACAAACAACGAGCGCCATCATCCCGGTGTTATTACGCCGCGCTGTTTTCATGATCGGGCTGATTACAGTTGTTTACATCATACTGTTACCGTTACTTAGTAATAGCATCATGGCCTTACCCGAAATGGCGCGCATTATTTCAGCATTCGTTCTCGCCGCACCACTCGCTTTTTTCATGGGCATGCCCTTCCCACTTGGTCTGGCTACAGTACAGCAGAGCAATCCACATCTCATCCCCTGGGCCTGGGGCATCAATGGCTGCGCCTCGGTACTGAGTGCTATACTGGCGGTGCTACTTGCTATCGAGATCGGCTTTAATGGCGTTATGTTATGTGCTGTCGTGTTGTATTTCATCGCATGGCGGAATAACTGATGAATACACCAACAAGTAAAAAATGTACCGCTCTTTTCTTGCTGTCTGGCCAGCCTTAATTCGTAACAGGCTTAATCAGATTAATTCCATCACCGCCGCACGGGCCATGATCACAATCTTATCTGCTTGACATCCACGCCATATGAATTATTCTCAAGACTTTTTGCGATATGTAATGGTACTTTATTTTTTTTCGTAAAATCAAAAACTTGATGTTTTCTATAGGGTTGTTTTTTTTCATCGAGCAACAGGAGAACTTTAGGTTTCAATTTCTGCTGTACATTCTGAGATAAGATTACGCCTACTGCTCCAGATGACAGTTCGACAAGAGACCCTGTAGGATAAACCCCCATACACTGCATAAACAGCTCAACCAGCTCCTGTTGAAAAGCTTTGCCACGTAAGTTATAAATATTTTGCAGCGCCTTATGCTCCGGTATCGCTTCTCTATAGGGAGTCGTTGTAATCATCGCATCATAACAATCGATAATAGCCGCCATTCTTCCATAGGCAGGCGTCTGCACACCAACCAGGCCATTTGGATAGCCACTGCCGTCGTATCTCTCATGATGAGTCAATGCGATATTTATAACATTTTCATCGATACCTTTGGTCCGTCTGAGCATCTCGACGCTAAAAGCGACATGTTTACGCATTACTGTTGTTTCTGCTGGAGTAAGTGGCGCACTCTTCGTCAGTAGCTCTTTAGGTAATTTAATCTTGCCAACATCCATCAGCAACAATCCCATTGCCAATGTATTGAGTTCCATCTTATGCAAACCCATGTGACGACCGAATGCTATACCCAGGGCACAGTTCTGCACAGAATGATCATAGCTGTGCGCATCATGGCCTCGCATTTTTGATAACCACATAAATGCATCTGAATTTCTGATCATACTTTCCAGTATGGGTTCTACCGCCCTTTTAACAGTAACGATATCCAGATGATCCTTGCGAAAGTCGTGTTCCATGATTTGTGCCACGCACTCTGATGCTTTTTCAAATGCTGCTTTTGCCTCGGGTAGCTCTTCAACCGTAGTTTTTTTATCAACGTAATCAATCACCTTTTTTCCCGTAAACAGAATGCCTTCTACCTGTTTATTGGTCTTCAGTGATTGTTTTGTCTGAGTCACCTGCGCGAAGTCGAGATGCATCTTGGAATGAAGACCGAGATTGGTGTCAATGTAAACGAAGTCGCAATATCTGACTAAGGAACAGATCGTAGCATCGTCATCGATATAGAAACCCTGAAGTAAAAAAGGTGTTTGAACCCATGGCCGATCAAGTTTCGACACATACATGCCGACTTTCAGATCGGTGGTTTTAATCTTGCGATCCATAACAGAATCCTGCTGAAATCTATAATATGAAATTTAGGGATTTACAATTTTTGAGAGTTCGTGATGAATAGTTGAGATATTCAGAACCGAAGGCATTTGTGTATATGTAAAACTATAACCATCAGATTAGCTAAATGCTCAGTTTCAGGTAAATATAGTGATATTTGTGCCATATTTACGACAAACGGTAAGGTGTTTACCAAAAATAAGGGGCAAGCCAGCATTATCAGCGGCTATTCAGGAAAGCCAGTAGCCTGGTGAAGATTCCCCCCAATCCAAATAATCCAAAAAAAGTAAAGATGATGCAGAAACACTGGGTAACTTCGCATTGAGCAGATTTCTTGAAAATGGCGAGATCCATCACAATAAACTTTACCGGAAGATTATCGTAGCAGCCTGGCCTGTCACCAATTACTTTTTATTACTGGCAAATTTCACCAATGGACCAATCGTAAGACCCTGCACGATAATCGAAAAAGCCACCACGATATAAGTCACCGTAAGTAAAACATTCCGTGCCTCACTGGGTGGTAGCGACAGAGCTAATGCCACAGAAATACCGCCACGCAAACCACCCCAGGTCAGTATCGTCACTGCCATCGGGCTAAACTCGCGGTATTGGCGCATGATACCGACAGGCAATCCAACAGCGACCAGCCTGGCAAGCAGAATTAACGGTATCATAAGCAAACCAGCCCATAGATAAGTCTGCTGATAACTGAGCACCAATACCTCCATACCGATCAAGACAAATAAAACCGCGTTTAAAACCTCATCCACCAATAGCCAGAAGTTATCCAGATGTAAACGGGTTTTATCAGACATCGCAAAAGACCGCCCGTGATTACCGATCAGTAAGCCAGCGACTACGATCGCAATTGGTGCTGAAATATGCAGCCACTCAGCCAGCGCATAACCTCCCATCGTTAGAGCCAGCGTGATGAGCACTTCCACCGTATAGTCGTCTACCTGCTTCAACATCCAGTAAGCAAGGGCCCCTATGCCAAGCCCAAAAGCCACGCCGCCGATAACTTCCTGAGCAAATAAACCCGCAATCGAAAATACAGAAACATGACCCTCACCCGTAGCGATACTCAGCAGTACCAGAAACACGACAACAGCAACACCATCATTAAATAATGACTCACCTGCAATCTTGGTCTCTAAAGTTTTAGCCGCGCCCGCCTGTTTAAGAATCCCCAGCACAGCGATAGGATCAGTTGGCGAGATCAAGGCACCAAATAAAAGACAATAGATCAACGGAACCTCAAGGCCTAATAAAGCAAAGACCCAATAAGCTATATAGCCGATCATAAACGTAGCACTCAACACACCTGCAGTCGCCAGAACTGTTATCACCCATCGTTGTTTGGCAAGGTCATCCAGGTTGACATGCAGGGCACCAGCAAACAGCAATAAACTCAGCATGCCATGCAACAAAGTCTCATCAAAGTCTACCGATGCAAGTAAAACGGCCACATCTTCCCTCAAGCCTAACGAAAAAGGCCCAAGTAATAACAGAGCCAAAGAGGCTAGCATAGCAATCAGCATCAAACCGATAGCCGTGGGTAATTTAAGAAAACGGTAATTGATGAAACTGAAAACAGCAGAGAGAGAAATTAAAATGGAGAGTATGTGAAATAGTTTCATATATAAAAAATAAACTGTTATGAGAGTATTATTCTGGAACGAATTTACAACATGACCATGTTTTAAATATCATAGCTATCTTGTTCTTTGTGTTTGGCCTTGTACATGGCTTTGTCAGCTGCCGCGAGCAAGTCATCTGTCGTGCTACCGTCGTCAGGAAAGAGAGCAGCACCAATACTGCAGCTGACTTTATACTCTTCACCATTGACAACAAATACTCTGTTTAATGAATTTTTTAGCTTTTTAGTCATTGCCGAAACATCATTTTTATTAGAAGTTTTTTCCAGTAACACAATAAATTCATCGCCTCCAATTCTAGCGATCGTATCCGAATTACGAATGGATTGTTTGAGACGTAAAGCTGCTTCTATCAACACCTGATCACCGAACGCATGACCTTTGGTATCGTTAATAGTTTTGAATCTATCCATGTCAATGTATAACAACGCAAAGCGGGTCTCGTCACGCTTAGACTGTGCGATTAAATGCGTAAGGCGGTCGAATAACAGGTACCGATTAGGGATGTTTGTGAGGTGGTCATAATGCGCGAGATAATGAAGACGTTCAGATTCTTTTACACGTTCTGAGATGTCCCGATTAATACCCAAAGCACCTACCATCTGGCCGCTTTCATCATAAATTGGTACGCACATGGATTCAATCCATCCAGTATATCCAGCTTTATGCAACATCCTGACTTCACCGGACCATTTTCCGAACTTTTCCACAGCTGATAAAACTTCTGAGGTGATATGTTCGGAGTCATCGGGGGCATGTAGCATATTGACAGGTTTACCAATAGCCTCTTCTTTCGAATAACCATACAGAATTTCAGCACCTGTATTCCAGTCGGTAATTATGCCCTGTAAATCAGTTACCACCACTGCATCAAACAGGTAATCGAAAGCCTTAGCTCGCTGTTTAAGTATATTTAAATCGATCATATCAGGAAGGATACGCAATACCTGCCGTAGTATCAAACCATTAATATCAGAGAATATTCGAATGACTTCATTTACACCAATAACGGCGATTACAAATACCTGCTTCTGGTTGACAACGCCCTGTCAGCTCAGTATATCGTCCGCGTATAAACGGCCAGCAACGGTCATCCATGATAAAAAACGGCAGCCATAAAGACTACCGTGAATATGCATAGTAAAAAATACAGTCAAGTTTAGTGATTAGTCATTTGATTTTAGCTAAGTCCGTCTCAAGTACACCTTTTTTGCCTTCGGACTCATCCACAAGGTGAAGCTTAGTGCGTGCGTAAAGGAAGCCCATTTTTACTTCTTGCCAGATATAAGTCAGGGTTCCCGACTTTACGTCTATCTCAATTGAATCATAATTTTCGGCTTTGGAGGTGACTGTATGCTTACCTGGTGTTACCGCTTTATACAAATATGTTTTGGCCGCGGTTTCACCTATAAGAACATTATCAATCTCGACGTCCATTGTGACACCAGCACCAATTGATTCATTTCTATAGATGTAAACACCGGCATTATTCTGTGGCGCTTGAAAAGTCTTAAGTGCTGCATCCTGTGTTGGATCGCCCATTGGTACTGATGCACAACCGACAATGGTAGTGACAACTATGGCAGCTAATGAAAGTTTCTTAAACATTTAAATTCTCCTTCGAAATTACATATGCCTGATATCAATAAAAAAACAAACATGTCATGTTCATATAATAATATTTATAGATTATTCCTCTCGTTTAAGAATAGTCTTGATGTGAATCAAACAAATAAGGGAAGTAAAAACTTCAGAAGGTAGTTAGAAATCTTTATGCATTATTTAATGCCCGCTTCGAGTGGCGGGCATAAAAAAGCACCCCTTCAAATCCATGTCGGGGCGCTTTTTATTGCCTGTAAATTAATTAGGTGTAAAACTATTTACTAAAAACTCAACATCAAAACCATCAAAATTGCCCATCTCTTTTAGATTGAATATCGCTGGAACGTTCCATATAGTATTATTCAAAGAAGTCCCATCCGAATATGAACATGTTTGAGCTATTCTATATGACTCATATAATCCGAGGGGTGTACTTACATTTTCTATAGATTGGACAACCTCTGTGCAATCTTCCCAAGTTCCCATTCCATCGTCATAAATGGCTACTCCTGATGTTATATTACCTAGCGCTACAGGACTCTTTAACTCTAAAAACAAACCATTAGGAGTGGTAGCTGTATCAGTTAAAAAGGTATATCGACCTAGTGTGTCGTTAAACTCTCCACAATTGTATAATGAGTTATTAACATCCTGATAAAATAATGACCTAATCTGATAAGGAAGTGTGCCTCCTGTACCAGTTAGTGTTCCAGAATAAACGACAGACCTACAGTCAATACCAAACGGATTTTGAACGACACCACCTACAGTTATTGTGATATCACCAGATACAATCTGTCCACTTGAGGTCTCACGTAAACTTAATGAAGCGGTTAATGTATCACCCTGCTGATAAGCACGTATATCAGAAGTGGTTAAACCAATTACTGTTTGCGGAGCATCATCACCGCCGCCACCGCCACAATTCGCAGTTACTAATACAACTCCAGTTAAAATTAAAGCGAGTATTAATTGGTTTAGTTTCATGATTTTCTCCATAAATTGAAAGTTATATTCGTATCCTTGTATCTAATAATAACAGTTGCATTAAAGACGTTAATCTCAACATATCTCTCATAATTATTATGTTCCATGATTAATCACTCTTAAATTTATAACTAACATTATTATCACATTTTTTTGACCTAATATGATTGATAACTATCACTTCTAGTAATAATTTAGAGTCCGAGACACAGACAGAACTGAACGGCAGAAATGGGTGGTGGGTTCAACTGATCGACCAAGAGTAGATATAAAAAAAGCACCCGCTATCCTTAATAGGGATGCCAGCAGCCTGACTTCCAAATCTTGATGCTATCCGTGTATCGGCTAAGTAAATAATGCACTGAACCATTTCCGTTGTATGTAGGGGATAACCTGATAATGCAGCAAGGCTGGGGGAATATTTTCTGACACTCTGCTTCGGGTCTTCGGAAGTTGAGCTAAAAATTACATGTGTCTGCTTGCCCCTTATGAGCAAGTTTGAACCATTGCCAACTGTCAGCGAATCTTGAATTCAGTATATCAATACTGTCAGATGGAGTTTGAGTCATTAAAATTTAATAGCAGCATTCAAATCTGATTATTTTATAATTTTTCACTTTTCATTTTTGACTAGTTTCTAATCTGTCCCTATTGTTTTTATTTCAGCTTTCGTTGTAGATACTCGTCTGAATAATCTATTTTTAACTCGACCCACATCGGTAAATGGTCAGACATTTGATGCGTTCGCCAATAGGTTCTGTAGTAATTTTTTTTGCTTTTTTCAGATCGTGGCGTGCCATCACTCTTGGTAACTAATCCTGGCATCATGTCATCATGGTAGATCGCCTTATCAGTGTCATTATCAGAAAATACACTCTGATAATAATCAAAAACGCCCGCCTTGCCCGTTCTATCAAGTGCCTTATCTCTTACGCGAAAAGCAATCTGGTCGTAATGACGTACTTTTAAAGCATTAGAAGGCAGCACCTGCAATTGCTCAGGAATAACAAAACCTGCATTCGTGATTTCTATAAAGGTTTCGTCCTCTGGTGAGAAAATATTAAAATCACCCAATAGAATTAGATTTCTTGACCATGCAGTTTCATCTTCGGTTCTATCATGCAGAAAACCTGCAATCTGGCGTATCTCATTAATCCTGTTCTCTGGCTCCGCTTTATTGCCTCCCCAAAGAATATGAACCGTGGCTAACATAAAATCCGTCCAGCCTGCTTTAAAACCACAGATGTAGGGAGTACGCCAGATCTGTGTGACGGGTGTTTTTGTGCCATCAGCTTGTTTGATAGCGGGTAAAACCAGCTCACCAGCAAGGCCAGTAAACTTCACTTTGCGTGAATCGAAAAGAAAGGCCATACGTTCGTCATTGCCCTTACCGCCTTCAGTCGCATCCGTAAAAACATACTTCCAGTGACTGCCCAACACCTTAAGTACCCGTTCCAAGCCAGTTAAATCACGATACACCTCCTGTATAGCAACCAGATCAAAGTGAGAGATGATTTCTGCAATATAATAAATGGATTCGTCCAGACGTTTACCGAATGTCGGCTTATCGAAATCCCGAATATTCCAGGTGGCAAGTAGCAAAGTTTCTCGCTGAGTTCTTTCTGGAACGTCAGTTGCTAACTGAGCACGTAATTTAAGCAGATGAGACAGTGTACGTTTACCCGCCTCTGTAGATGAATCAATATCACGATAAAACGGCATGATTTATACCTCTCCTATTCTTTATCTTTAAGGACTCTGTGTCTCTACTGGTTTTTAACTCCGTGGCTCACCCTTTGGCCATGGACCAAACGGATAGGCCTGATAGTCGCTATTGAAGGTAAGAAACTGCATGATCTGATAGATATAGGTAGCAACGCTCTGCCCTAGCAGCAATAAACGCGGATTAGTCTGGCCGGTGCTTAACCTGAAAAAAAACTGCACGATTACAATGGCAATCAACACCACTTCTGCAACATTATAAAATATCGTAAACATCAGCATGTACAAACCACGCATCCAGGTAGATTGCTGCGTCAGGTTCTGTTTAATGTCGTTACTCATATTGCACTCCGTACTTTGATGTCATTACTTCTTTACTCATTAGCCAGGGTATTTATGGTCGCCAACAGGCGAGACCAATATGGATCAATATCCGTTATCATACCGCCATGCCAGAAAAGATAACACTACACTTTTATGAAAAACTTAACGATTTCTTGCCGCAGGACAAGCGCAGCACAGATTTTAGCGTCGAGTTAAAAAAAGCCAGGTCAGTCAAAGATCTCATCGAATCTATCGGTATACCACACACTGAGATCGACCTTATTATTGTCGATGAATGCTTTGGCAACAGGCGATCGGTAGATCTTAACTACCCGGTGCAAGCCGACGATCACATAAGTGTTTACCCGGTATTAAATTCGCCGCCAGAGGGTTTGACGAAAACACCTGCAATGCTTCAGCATAACCAGCCACAACCTTTAGCAGAGATCAGATTTTTACTTGATGTGCATCTGGGCAAACTCGCCGCGTACCTGCGCATGCTGGGTTTTGACACGCTATATAAAAATGACTGGGATGATCCAACGCTCGCAGAAATCTCCGCCAAAGAACAACGCACACTGCTCACCTGCGACCGGTTATTACTGATGCGCAAGCAGGTCAGCTACGGTTACTTCGTGCGCAGCAGACAGCCACAACAGCAATTGCTGGAAATAGTATCTCGCTTTGATCTGATTAAAAATATAGAACCATTCAAACGCTGTATGCACTGCAACGGAAAAACCGTGCCCGTGGAAAAGCAGTCAATAGAAACAAAGTTGTTAGACAAAACAAAAAAATACTACAACGAATTTTTTCAATGTCTCTCATGCAAGAAAATATACTGGAAAGGAAGTCATTACCAGAAAATGCAGGTGTTGATCGATCGCGTTAAAGCCGATGCTGAACAATCATCACGGCGGTAAGAGATCAGCGTTCGCGGTCGGTCTGCCTTACATACATCCAGTTCAGCAACATCGCAACGATCGCACCGCTAATAGCGAGGAATGAATCTTTTTGCGCATCCCATTCATCTCCCTGTGCACCCAGGTAGGCGGTGCCAAGTTCAGGGCTGACAAGCATCGCCGCAATGCCTTCCAGAATTTCATATACCCCACTGAAAGCCATGATTATCATCACCGCAAGAAAGTAGGACCATGCAGGTTTTACCTTCGCTTTACGTAGCAAGAGCTCACGAAAAGGATAAACGATCAGCAGTCCGAAACAAAAGTGGACAATGCGATCATAATGGTTACGTTCAAAATCAAATAGCGGCTGCAGCCAAAATCCGAGTGGGGTTTCAGAATATGTGTAGTGCGCACCGATCAGATGGAGGCTGAGAAATAGAGCGAACAGTGCATAGGAAAAATTTGAAAACTTAAATCGACGATAGGTGAAAACCAGCAGTATTGCATAGACAAAGACCAGGATATTTTCCAGCAGCCAGTCATTGGGATAGAGTGGATTGATGGCAGTGATAATCCACAGCGCGAGCAGCCAAAATACGATTAGCTGCAACACTCGATTCGATCGAAAGGGCCTGATTAAAATACGATTAACCTCTGTTGTGGTGAGAATAAACCGCCTGATGAAATACCTGATCTAGTGTAACTCATAGTTAAAGTTTTTGTGATTCTAATAAGACGTCGATCACTCTAGTCGAGACAGACGATATATTTTACCGCTGTCAGTCGAAAAATAAAGCCCACCCTGAGGACTCTGCGTTAGCGCACGGATACGCTCATCTAATCCTTCCAGCAAACGCTCTTCATTTATTACCTCGCCCTGCTTCGACAATACGATGCGATTAAGATGATGTGATTTTAGAGCGCCAGAAAACAGGTTGCCTTTCCACCTTGGTATAGCATCACCGGAATAAAGCAGCAAGCTTCCAGGCGCGATAGACGCAATATATACTTTGACAGGTTGTTCCATGCCCTCACGATGTGTACCCTCGCCAACGGCGACAGGTCCCCAATATTCCTTGCCATAAGATATCACTGGCCAACCGTAATTCGCTCCAGGTTTAATAAGATTGATTTCATCACCGCCGCGCGGACCATGTTCGATCGACCAGAGACGATTGTTTTCAACGTCGTAAGCCATGCCCTGCGGATTTCTATGGCCGATACTCCATACCTCTGGCAGCAGCTTTTTATCAGTCGAATAAGGATTGTCTGACGGAACGCTGCCATCGAGATTAAGCCGCATGATCGAGCCGGCGTGGTTAGTTAAATCCTGTGCATTTTCACGAACGCCTCGATCACCCACTCCAAAAAAGACATGATCCTGCGTATCAAAAGTAATACGGCTGCCAAAATGATGCGTTTTATCAGTGTCCGACTTTGTGACCAGTAACTCCTGCCAGTCTGAAAATGTATCACCAGACAATTTTGCGCGGGCTAAAACCGTTGCGCCTTCAGTATCGACATCAACAGCTTTCACATAAGTAAAATAAATCCAGCTGTCTTTTTTATAATTCGGTGACAGCGCAACATCCAGCATGCCGCCCTGTCCCTGCGCTAATACTTCAGGTACATTTTTTAACAGGGTGACTCGGCCACTATCGACATCGATAAGTTTCACTGCACCACTGCGCTCAGTAACCAGTAACTGGTTGCGCGATATAAAAGTCATGCCCCAGGAAACACCTAAACCATCAGCAACCTGCACTAGCTCAAGCTTCATGCCTTCGCTCTGGATCGTTGTGACTACGCTTGCGGCAGCAGGCAAAACGATAAGACAGCAGAGTATGGTAACTAGTATTTTATGTTTGACAATAAGCATACTGGATCACTAAATTTACTTATAGCTTAAAATTAAATGGCGAAAGAGTAAATAAAACCAACTGCAGCACAAGCTGTAATCAGCTGAACTATTCCCATCTTATATCTGAACAAGGCGACAAACGCTGCAAGACCGATCACCGCAGAAAACCATTCAAAATGTGCATCCAGTCCCTGTGGCCACAGAACATGGTAAGCAAAAAACACAGCTAGATTTAAGATTACACCCACCACGGCAGCGGTGATACCGGTTAACGGTGCGGTAAATTTTATGTCACCGCGTGTGGCTTCAACTAAAGGCCCGCCTAGTAAAATAAACAGGAAGGATGGTAAAAAGGTAAACAGTGTCGCAATGCTGGCCCCTGCTGCCCCGGCGAGCAACAAACTATCGGGGCCGAATATTTCTTTGCTCCAGGCACCCACAAAGCCGACAAATGACACCACCATAATCAGTGGTCCGGGGGTGGTTTCGCCTAAGGCTAAACCGTCAATCATCTGCGTGCCGGTAAGCCAGGCATACTGTTCGACACCGCCCTGATATACGTAAGGTAAAACTGCATACGCACCGCCAAAGGTAACCAGTGCCGCTTTGCTAAAAAACCAGCCCATCTGTGTCAGCGTGCCCTGCCAGCCGTAGGTGTTAAATAAGGTGAGCATTACCGTAGCCCAGATAGATAAACCTATTACGCTGAAACTAATTAAACGGCTCCATTTAAATCGTGCATGCTCGGGTGCGGGAGTGTCATCGTCAACGATGGCCGGGCCGTAGGTTTTATTTGATGCACCATGGCCTGAGCCGGATTTAAAACTTTCGGGTGAAAATCGTGAACCTAGATAACCGATAATACCCGCAGTTAAAACGATATAAGGGAACGGAACATTTAATGCAAAAATCGCAATAAAAGCGAGTAAAGCCATACCTCGTAATACATTATTCCTTAGAGCACGTGAGCCGATGCGGTAAGCCGCAAAAACAACAATCGCAGTAACCGCCGGTTTAATACCGTACAAAATCCCTTCTACGGCGGGTACATCACCATAGGCTAAGTACACCCAGGTGAGACCCATCAGAATAAATAAGGAAGGCAGTACAAATAAAACCCCGGCGGTAATGCCACCTTTTACGCCATGCATCAGCCAACCGATGTAAGTAGCAAGTTGCTGTGCCTCCGGCCCGGGTAATACCATGGTGTAATTGAGCGCATGTAAAAAGCGATGCTCTGAGATCCAGCGACGTTTTTCTACCAGCTCCTGGTGCATCATACTGATCTGCCCTGCGGGACCGCCAAAGCTGATAAAGCCGAGTTTTAACCAGTAAATAAAAGCTTGCGAGAATGAAACAGGTTCAGGAGGCGCTGAGGCAGATTGTTCAGGCATTTTGATTGCTCTTATTAAAGGGATAATTAAACGAGATGTCTGGACGTTTCGCTCATACCCGCGGATCAAGATTAATAGAAAGCATTTATAACCTAAAATAGATCATCGGCATAGACAATTTTCTGGGTAATTAAAATAAGGTAGCTGACGAAAACCCTATCGTTATCGTGAGTATCTGTTGTATAGTAATTATTGAACCTGAACAATAATGGGAGCTACAGAGCAATGAAAAATGAACTTGATCCGCGCATTGACCAGTGGTATGCCCATCTCGATAAAGGCCAGCGTTTTTGCGTTATAGTCGTCGACGAAGATCGCAATATGGTTGATATACAGCACTTTGATGGTGATATCGAAGAGCTTAGTCTGGAAGAATGGCGTAATCTCAAAATCGAGTTGAGTGAAGAGCCAGAAAACTGGTCAGGCGCGCTTGATATTGCCGAGGAAGATGATCTGGGTACCGGGGTGACCGACACCACTTCTGATGACTGGGCTGAGCCTGGCAAAGATTTTAGACCGCGCAATAAATAAAGCCGGGGGTAAACTCGAAAATAAATAGTGGCTGGTTGTAAACTGAAAACTTGATCGTGTAATGCTTCACGCCTTATTGAATTGCATCCGTGTCTTGTTATCGCTATGAGTGATGATTAAAGTACCCTTGTCATCAAAAACCAGGGTTACCCTGGCGCCATCGACTAACGGCTCAGTAATACAATCGGTAATAAAACAGTCCTTAAGACCATACTGCTCACCGATATCGATCAGCGGATACGCAAATGGCGAATCGGCCAGTTGTTCAGCCGGCACCGGCGCCTCCGATTGCATTCGCCAGAAAACGATACCCGCATCGAAATAGAGCTGGTGCCAGCGCCAGTTCACCTTGATAAAAAGGGTGTCGACTTCCTGAACCAGTTTTCCGTGATACCAGTACTGCTGACAGATCAGCTCTTCACATAACTGGTTTGTCAGTCTGGGTGGTATACCATCTATTTCAAGCATTGTCAGATACTCTTATATTAATGAGGCCAGTGGCTTTAGCTGCAATACCGGAAACAACACGAACCACGAGTGCAACACTTCCACCATTTAAAAAATATTGTTTTACCAGGTAGCTGGCTTCACTATCTGAAACCAGGCCACCGAAAGTTCGATCTAAACCAGCAGGACTGGTTATACGAACCGCCTCATTTATCGGCCCTTGAGTGAAATATCCGATAAACGCTGTATCAGAATTACTTACACCGGTTACAGCACGAACACCGGAAGGTATTTCTTGAATATAAACACCAGGGTAAGAGATATTAGGCGGCATAAAATTCTCCCGATCATCTTTTACAATAAGAGCTATTCTACATCCGACTGATTTTAATAACTAAGTACTATCTAAAAAACCAGCAAAAAACTGGGGTCAGATCATAAAATCTTGTGTGCAGACAGTTTGATATCCATGTCTATGCTGCAGTTCATGTTAAACACCGCATTTACGCCACAAAATAATCATCCCAACGCTTATCAAGTGCTTTGATGCCAGCCTGAATCGACACCACGCTCAACTTGCCGTCAGCCACACTCACCAACCCAAGTGCCTGTAACTTGTTAATCGCGTCATCAATCTCGAAATCAACCGAGCACTGCCATTTATCTTTTAGCCAGCCCTCGATCACTTTATCCAGCTCTGCACTTGTCATCGGAGCATCGTTGGTTAGTAGAAAGTAATACGCCAGTAGTGCCTCTTTGCACTCCTCTTCTTCAGCATCATTAGCCAGGCGATAAAACACACCGGCATTGTTATCCAGATTCTTGAAATACAAATTTTGCGTAAGTGCCTGCATAAAATGCAGCTTGCGGTTTTTAAAATTGTTGAACTGCTTCCACAGGTAACCACCCAGTGCAGCAATACCTGCAAGCAGAATCATGATGGCCGTCTTATTAAGTTCAACAGGCTCGCTGCTTAAACCCAGCCAGAAACCAAGCAATGAACCTGATAGTACCAATGCTGCTCCCAGCTTGGTTGTTAACACGATACCACCACTGATTACCGCAGGCACACCGATCAGCAACTTGTCCATCATTCGCATACGCACAGCCGTGTTAGGAAACAACATCTCCAGATCAGCTTTAGGCACATTCTGAAACAGCTTGAGCAAGGTCGCACCGGGTTTGCACACAGGCATATCGGCACGCGAGTCATCGAAATCCTCACGAAAACGGATATACAGCACCACTCGATCATAATTCGTAAAACGGATAGGTTTCTTTATTAAACCAAACAGACTGCTGAGAGTTTCCTCGCGCTCTGATACTCCACGACAGAACAACAGCACTTCAGAAAAATCATCGAAATCAACATGCAGCCGGATCTTAAACATCGACGCCTCGGTCAGCGCCTGGTTAAGTTCATCTTGTGTTATCTGCTCGTAATTTGCCTTCTCTAGTAGCCCACCCAGCAGCTCAACAAAGTCAAGTTCAGACAATGGCGGCACATCATCATACTGACGAGTATCCGTGTCCGGATCAACAGGGGCATAACTGTCTTTCAGCGATTCGATGATCTTGTGAAATTCGAAATGGAAAATACTGCTCAGCATGAAATACAACTGTCGAAAATCAGCTTCCTGCCCTGCCAGCTTAGTGTCTTGCAGGCACATTTCCACAACATCTCGTTTGCGAAACGGAATATAACGATAAGGGGTATCAGTTATTTTATGATTCATAAAACTAAAGGGTGACCCTATTGTTTATTATTTTCAATTCCTACCTGAAATAGTGTTTCCATATCAGGCCTTAGGCTGCAATTGCCGGTTCCCAGAAAAGATACGCTTTTGCCTGTTGCGTTAGCTGTAAGTAACAGGCTTAAAATCGATCTACCCTGCTGAGTATCCGTATTAACCGCCCAATACCCAGAAGTAGCGCAATCAGGTTTATCATTGTAACTTCCTGTTATGTTCACATGTGTAGGGTTTTGATTTGGTGCTGCATAATCCCTACCAGATACAAACAGCTTTTGAATCGTGCCAACTTGATTTCCAGCGAACGTAACACTACTCGCAAGCAAGAGAAAAGATATTATTATTTTCATGTCATTAATCCGGTTCAAAGAACAATCTTGCTAATATACTATGAATTGGAAGATTCAACTACTATCACTGAATGTCCACTGGCGGTTTTAGTGTGATTGAAAATCTCTTCTAGTACCTGTCATCTCGAGCATGAGTTCATATTGTGTATTGGCATATTAGAAAATATTTATTAACCACCACCTACCGTTAAAGATTATTGCTAAAATTCAACATCAGTGTGACAGCATCTTATGAGTATTGACGAGGTCATTTAATGAACCACGAGCTTAACCAGGTAGCGCAGTCCTTTACCAACATCGCCCCCGATGTCGATTTCTGGACCTTACGATTAACCGATGAGAAACGCGAATCGATCAGTGTGCGTCAGGGCGTAATGCAGCCGGTTTATAATCAACAGGCTCGCGGCGCACTACTTACAGTCGTCATCGGTGACGGTTGCGGTTATGCAGCAACCAGTGATCTGAGTGCTAGTGGTTTACAAAAAGCCGCCAGCCAGGCCAGCGAATGGGCAAAACAAAGCGCCAGCATGAGCCTGTTGAAAGCCAGCGATTACCCGCACCCTGAACACAAAGCGCAATACGAAACGCCGGTGAAACAAGACTGGGATGTTTTGCCTCTCGATGAAAAAGTCACGCTTCTACAAGACGCAAATACAGCACTGAAAATTAATGACAGTATCGTTGACTGGCAGGCTAATCTCGGCAGACGCTGTGAAGACACTTTATTAACCAGCAGCGCAGGTGCGCATATAGAACAGCGTTTCCATTATATTAGTCCCGGCCTGGTCGCCGTCGCCAATAAAGATTCACTCACCCAGTACCGAACCGGCGGTGGTTCGCAGAGTTCACGTCAGGGTGGTCTGGAGCAATTAGCACTGTTAGATTTTCCCGGCGCAGCAACAACGCTGGCTGAAGAGGCAGTGGCTTTATTAAGTGCCGATGAATGCCCGCATGGCAAGATGGACCTGGTACTGGCTCCGAGCCAGATGATCTTGCAGATACATGAAAGTATCGGCCACCCGCTGGAACTCGATCGTATCCTTGGTGATGAGCGAAACTACGCCGGCACCAGTTTTGTCAGCCAGGATATGTTTGGCAGTTACCGTTATGGCTCTGACCTGCTCAATGTTACTTTCGACCCGAATCGCTCAGAACAGTTAGCCAGTTATGCTTATGATGATGAAGGCTCATCAGCACAGCGTGAGTACATCATCCGTAACGGCATCCTACAACGTCCTCTCGGCGGCTATAGCTCGCAGGCACGCGCACAGATGCAGGGTGTGGCCAATGCGCGGCAGGCAGACTGGTTTCGCCCGCCCATCGACCGCATGGCAAACCTGAATGTTGAGCCGGGCAATAAAAGTGTCGCGGATATCATCGCGGGTGTCGAACACGGTGTCTATATGGAAACCAATCGTTCATGGTCTATCGACGACAGTCGTAACAAATTTCAGTTTGGCTGTGAACTGGGCCGAGTGATTGAGAACGGTGAATTAAAAGGCCTGGTGCGCAACCCGAACTACCGCGGAATATCCGCCACTTTCTGGCGCAACCTGGTCGATGTCGGCAATGAAGAAAGCTTTCAGGTGCAAGGTGTCACCAACTGCGGCAAGGGTGAGCCTAACCAGTCCATCTATGTCGGCCATGCCTCACCGACCTGCCGCTTCAGTGATGTCGATGTTTTTGGAGGTGCCGCCTGATGCAGAATTATTTTTATGAACTGAGCGAAGCACTGTTCGAACAACTTCAGGGGGACGAACAATTATTGCTCAGCTTCGAAGGTGAAGATTCTGACTTCGTACGGCTCAATAACAATATGATCAGGCAGGCCGGTTGCGTCTCACAACGCAGCCTTTGCCTCGACCTTATCGAAGGCAAACGCCATGCCGAGGCTTGCGTTGAGCTTGCCGGCGATAAACAACAGGACATAAAACAACTGACTGAAACCCTGAAAAAACTACGCAAACAACGTGCGTTTTTACCTGAGGATCCATATCTTAGTTTTGCCACTGAGATAAACAACACTGAATACCATCATGATGCCGAAGTGGTAAACAGCCATCAAGCCATAGAGCAGATATTACAGGCAGGCATAGGTCTGGACCTGGTCGGTATCTTTGCCAACGGCAGCCAGTATGTCGGCTTCGCCAATTCGATGGGACAACGCAACTGGCATAGCAGCGCGAATTTTAATTTCGACTGGAGCTGTTACCTGGCAAAAGATAAAGCAGTAAAAAGTAACTACGCCGGTTTTGACTGGCAACTGGATAAACTGGCAGCTAAGATCGAAAACTGTAAACACCAGTTAGTGGTTTTAGCTAAACCTGTAAAAAACATAGCGCCGGGATCTTATCGCGCCTACCTCGCCCCTTCTGCTGTCAGTGAAATTATGGGCATGATTTCCTGGGGCGGTTTTGGCCTGAAAAGTCATCGCACTAAGTCAACACCGCTGATCCAGATGGTGGAACAGAATCGCACACTGGCCAGCAATATCTCACTGCGTGAAAATCATGCCCGTGGCCTCGCCCCTGTGTTTACCGGTAGCGGGTTTATCAAACCGCAGCATGTTCAGCTCATCGAAAGCGGACGTTATAAAGACTGTTTAGTGAGCCCACGCAGTGAGATGGAATACGACAGCGTGACCAATGCCGGATCCGAGTACCCATGCGCATTAGACCTGGCTGCCGGCGACCTACCAGAAGAAAATGTTTTAAGTGAACTAGGGTCTGGCCTGTATATAAACAATCTCTGGTATCTGAATTTTTCAGATCGTAATGTCTGTCAGTTAACCGGCATGACGCGCTTTGCCTGTTTCTGGGTAGAAAATGGTGAGATTCAGGCACCTATTAACGTTATGCGATTTGATGACAGTGTTTATGATCTATTCGGTTCAAACTTACTGGGCCTGACATCCGAACGCGACTTTATTCTCGATGCAAGCAGCTATGGCCAACGATCAAACAGCAGTATGGAGCTACCCGGAGCATTGGTTAAAGAGATGTGTTTTACCCTTTAAATTCTTCAAAACCGTGCTCCCTATTGTTTATTATTTTCAATTCCTAATAGTAATTAGGATCAAATATACACCGTCATTGCGACCCCTACATGGATGTAGGTTATTAGAATAGCGCAGGAGCAGTTATCGAGCAGTAGCGCGGCAATCTCCTCCATAAGCGCCAGAGTATTCTGCATGAGATTGCTTCGTGCCTCGCAATGACGTGATTGTTTCTAAAGGATCTGACCGCTTACTTTAATCCAGATGTTCACTCAGCCAGCCATACCACTGATCAAAAGTCACCTGATCAAGCGCACCAACAGAGGAGCGTTTGCTGAGCTCATTAACATAAATTTCTTCCCCATCCAGTGTAGAAGAATAACCGCCCGCCTCGCTAAAGATCAGATGTCCCGCAGAGTAATCCCAGAGGTTGGACGCCCCATGCAGATACACATGAAAACGTGATGCAGCCATCCAGCACCAGTCCAGCGCGACTGAACCATAACTACGCTGCGATGCATAAGGACGCTGAGCAACCAGATCCATCGCAAGGCGCGTTGGCAGACGCTTAAAATCGATCAGCGCCGTACATTGCGAAAGCGGCAGAGCAACGGGCTTGACCGTAAGCGGTGTATCATTGAGGAAGGCGCCCTGCCCACGCATACCCACAAAACACTCATCACGATTCGGGTCATAAATGATGCCTAGCGTCGGCACACCACGTTCGATGAGGGCCAGGGATATCGCATAATATGGCGTACCCACCGCAAAGTTACTGGTGCCATCCAGCGGATCAAGACACCAGAGCGATTCACTATTATTTAACAGCTTACTCTGTTCAGCCACCGTCATCTCTTCACCCAGAAGCGCGATATCCGGGTAATGTTCCTGCAATACTTGTGTAATACGTGCCTGTACGGCCAGATCCACCTCGGTGACAAAGCTGCCATCCACTTTGGTACTACGTTGAACATCGGCAAAACGCGGCAGCAGTTCCTCGCGTGCAGCGGTGATTATTATCTGTTTTAAAACGGAAAGATCATATTTCATAGGGTAATTACTAGAAGAATTTCTTTAACTGTATCTGATGAGATTATAAAACATCCTGATGCTGCCCGCATAACGACACCAGGCAGAATTAAAGGGCTCTACCCTTAATTTTTAAATATCTAGTTTTTACTCTAGCGCCAAATATCCGTTGTCAGTCGCGCCATCAACGAGCACATGCTCAAATACCGGAGGACTCTCCTCACCGTAGTATTCTAAATAGCGATCCCAATCCTGCAGTTTTGCCTGGTCACGGTCACTGCCACGAACGCTAAGCCTGAGTCTGCGGATGTCCGGCGGGCATCGAACGTAATGCACTTCTACCGGGCAACCCAGTTCAGCGGATAGCTTCGCCGGCCAGTCCGGATCCTGAATCTCTTTGGTAAATGGCCCGGTTATCAGCACATCATGGTAAGACAGGTTATCACGCGCAATATCAAACAGTGCCTGGTAGATGGGCTCGCGATAGGTTCGCTTGAAATAATCAGAGTCTCGATCATCCGGACTGTGGCCTGCTGCTGCCAGGCCGACCTTGACCAATCGCTCGGTTACGGTATCAATATCCAGCAGGGTCGTAGCGCCGGCAGCGGCCAGCTGTTTTGCATGCGTTGTTTTACCGGAACCGGGGGTTCCACAGACAATGATTGCTTTAGGCATTATAATTATAAAAAATAGAATAAAATTGATCGTGATAGAACGATTATTATTTAAACACAGATCGGGGTTGAGCAAACCTTTAGCAAACCTTTAGCAAACCAGGCTAGCTAAATCATTTTAAGAGCTTTTTCACCCTTATGTGCTACATTTAGTCAGTACATATAGATTTATTTCACATAAATGAACAAACGCCAATTCTACATTTTGCTTCTTTTCGTGCTGACCAGTGTCACCTTTATGGCGGTAGCCTGGGAGTTCTGGGCCGAAGACTTTATCGGCAATCTTTTATCTGGTGAATTCGATTCAGAACCGAAGGCAGAACGCTGGGAATATATAATCTCTATTACTGTCTTTGCTGCACTTTCCCTGCTCTACCCGCTCTTCCTCGGCAAGAGGCTTATCGAAAAACAGGAACAGCTCAACGCAGAAATAAGAAATCTGTCAGAGATTGATCACCTGACAGGGATGTACAACAGACGCAAGATCACAGAGTTATATGAAACAGAATACGCCAGATACAAACGTTACAAATATCCGTTATCAATCATCATCGTCGATATCGATTTTTTTAAAAAGGTCAACGATGAGTATGGACACAACCAGGGTGATATAACACTGCAAGAAATCGCATCAGTTCTTAAAAAGGAAGTGCGTGAATCCGATCATGTCGGACGCTGGGGTGGAGAGGAGTTTTTAATCATATGCCCCGAAACAGATATAGATGGCGCCTACACACTCGCAGAGAAAATTCGCAAGACCATCGAGCAATATCAATTCACCAATGTAGAACATAAAACGGCCAGCTTTGGCGTAACCACGTGCAGAGAAACCTGTACATTCGAGAGCATGATCAATCGTGCAGATAAGGCGCTCTATAAAGTGAAAGCTGAGGGCAGGAACAAAGTTGCTCAGATTGTTTGAAGAATGGAATGTTTTAGATAAGAGTAAAATCCGTTTTCGCTACGCAGTAATATCGAAGATGAAGCCAGATGAAAATAGAAATAGTTAATACGGCAAAAGCAGTCATCTTTGATGGTGATAACGTATTGCTAATCAAAAAAGAATATGAAGATGGCAGCATCCTTTATACTCTGCCTGGCGGCAGTCAGAACCCCGGTGAAATATTGCAGGAAACGCTCATAAGAGAGATGGTCGAAGAAACCGCCGCAACAGTCAACATCATCGAACTTATCAAAGTATACGAGTATCAGCAGGTTTCAAAAAGAGATTCGGGACTGATCAAGCATAAGGTCGAATTTGCTTTTCATTGCTCAATCGAAGGTACTTACACACCCATTTTGGGCCCGCACCCAGATCCACATCAGACCGATGTTACATGGATCAACAAGAAGATATTATCAACAATAAACCTGCACCCTCACCAATTAAAAAATATCTTACTGCATGAGGCTTTGCCTGATATATATTTAGGATCAGAGTAAACAAAAAACTGGATTAATCGTGGTCTGCCTCCGATTGTTCATGTCCATGAATTCAAGCACGCTTCAATTCGTAAAATATTTATATCGCTACAGCAAATACTATATACATACTCAATAGCTTCAGATAATGTAATCGCATTTCTATCAGGTACAAGGTAAAAACTGAATTATGGCAATACGCTGGGGCAGTTACAAAGTCACCGGCCCACCGCTATCAGTTTGCAGTTTTCCTTTCTGCACCCAATACGCGATCATTCCTTGCAATGCCGATAGTTCAATCCCCAACTGGTCGCTTAGAGCGCGTACTGTTATGGGACCTTCTGCAGCTTGGATAGCTGCCAATACTGCTTTTAACATCCGCTTTCCCTTTTTCCCTGGCAAAATGAACGGTATTAAAGTAACCGTTTAGCCAAGGAGCAACTTGCCCCCCTGAAATATCAAGAAAGCCATGAGCCAGGCGAGCACAAGCTGGCCGATAACGCTCACCCACATCCATTTTACTCCAAACTCCTGCTTTTCAGCGGCGACGGTGACCAAGCAAGGTGTATATATCAACACAAAAACCATAAATGCCAGTCCAGCCAGGGCGCCATATCCGCCGCTGCTTTGTTGAAAACTTTGTTGTATTTCATGGAAAAAAGTAGGATTGGTTGATTCCTCAGCTCTGACGGCCGTTGGAATGCCCACGATTGCTGGTATTTCCTGCAAGGTATCTAACGTAGCCCGGCCAAAAGAGGAGGCGATAAAGTTCAATTCTGTGACCAGAGAGACCGGTTCGTTTTCGGCTTCATCTTCGAGGCCATAAATTTGAGCCATGGTACTGACAACGACCTCTTTGGCCACCAAACCAGTCACCAGGGCGCTGCTGGACTCCCAATTTCCGAAACCTAAAGGTTTTAACACAGGGGCCACTCCTTTTGCCACCACGGCAAAAGCGCTATCATCCAGCTGTGTTACCGCAAACCGCCCTTCGCCGCGTACTGGAATGGCCATAAACAGCCAGATCACCACGCTGGCGGCCAGAATCACCGTCCATGCATTTTTGATAAAAGATTGGGTGCGCTGCCACATGTGGAACCAAATGCTGCGCCACGAAGGCATCCTGTACGGCGGTAGTTCCATGACAAACGTGGAAAGTTCATTGGCGGGAAAGATGGTCTTGCGCAAGATCATGCCGATTGTCACGGCCGTCAGAATCCCTAACAGGTAAAGGCCAAAGATGACCAGCCCGGCATGATCGGGGAAGAAGATTGCTGAAAATAAAATATAGACGGGGAGTCGGGCACCGCAGCTCATAAAAGGGACCAGAAGGCCTGTGAGCAGGCGATCCTTTTCGTTTTCCAGGGTGCGCGTGGCGTAAATGGCGGGAACCGAGCAGCCAAAACCAACTAAGAGCGGCAAAAAACTTTTACCGTGCAGTCCGATTTTATTCATCAAGCGATCCATAACAAACGCCGCTCGGGCCATATATCCGGAATCCTCCATCACCGCCAGGGCGAGGTATAACGACATTAACACCGGGATAAAGACCAAAACACCGCCTACGCCGGCGATGATGCCATCGACAAAGAGGCTCTCTATCCAGGAGCCGTCTAAGGCGATGGCGCGCATCAAAGCCATGACCCCACGGGTGATCGGCCCGGAGATGACACCATCGATCCAATCCACATAGGGTGCGGCAACATCGGCAGTGAGTTTAAAAACCACCCACATCAGCGCCAGGAAAATTGGCACTCCCCAATAGCGGTGGATTAAAAGCCTGTCTATCCGATCGGAGAGCGTCTGTTGCTGCCTGGGTTTTTGCACCGTTTCCCGCACCAGCTCATTGATCCAGGTATAACGCCGATCGGCGATAATTATTTCAATATCATCCTGCACAATCGCTTCCAGGCGGGCCAGGGCCAGCTGCGCGTGGGTGAGAACCGCCGGCCCGCCGGGGATCATCAACATTTTGCCCTGCATGGCGGTGTCTTGTCCTAATAAAGTGAGCGCCAGCCAGCGGACGGGATATTGATCGACAATTGCCGGATGGCGTTCGATCTCCGCTATTAGCACCGCGATTTCTAGTTCGATCCCGGGATCGTATTGTAAGATCGGCGAGGATATGGACGTGAACAGATTATCAGTTTGCATACGGCCGTTTCTCCCCGATAGTTTCTAAAATCTTCTCTTCCAGCTCGGTCAACCCTTCCCGCCTTCTGGCTACCGTAGGCACAATAGGGATCCCTAGCCGCGCCGATAGCAGGGTCGTATTGATTTTAATGCCTCGTCCCCGGGCCATATCCATCATGTTTAAAACCAATATTGCGGGTATTTCCATTTCCAACACTTGCAGGGCTAAATATAAATTGCGCTCCAGGTTAGCGGCATCAACGACGATCAAGGTCAGGTCAGGTTTGTTTTCCAGTAAAAAATCGCGAGTGATAATTTCTTCAGCGGTAAACGGACTCAGGCTATATGTTCCAGGCAAATCAAATATATGGAATTCTTGCCCGGCAATGGTGCAGAACCCTTCCTTTTTTTCCACCGTTTTGCCCGGCCAATTACCCACATGTTGATTGCTTCCGGTAAGGGCGTTGAAGAGGCTGGTTTTGCCTGCGTTGGGGTTGCCTACCAAAGCGACGAGGGGAGACATTAGACTGTAGGAGATACTTGCAGCTTGTGGGCCATGCCGCGGCCCAGGGCGACGCGCGAATCGCGGACGGATACCAGAAGTGGACCGCCGGCGTCGTGGACGACATACATTTCCACCCCGGGCGTAAAACCAAGCTCTGTAAGCCGGCGCACTACCTGTTTGCCGCCATCGATCCGCACTAGACGTAATGGCTGCCCGACGGTGGCCATGGCTAACGGGAAAGTTAATCTCATTCCGCCATCCTTTTAACAAAAATGCAGTTGGCTATCTCTTGTCCCAATGGTATTTCATTTTCACAGCAAGCAAGGACCAGTGGTCCATTGAAGGGCACGATTTCACAGATTGTAAATTGCTGACCCGGCTTTAGATCGTGAACGGCCAAGTAGGAAAGCAGCGCCGTGCTCTCTGGAAAGATGCGCGTAATGATACCCCGCTCACCGCATTCCAGTTTTGTGAGGGGAATATCCGCGGGGGGTATAATATCCCCTTTCGCAGAAGGGACCGGGTTGCCATGGGGACAAATTTGGGGTTCATCGAGGAAAATGGCCAGTGCTTCTGTTACGGCCGTTTCCGTAGCGTGCTCCAACCGGCAAGCGTGATCATGCGCCATGTCCCAGGGGATTCCCAAGCGATCAACCAGAAAACATTCCCACATGTGATGTGCGCGTATCAAACCAGCCGCTGTTTCAAGGCCCATCACGGTCAGGCTCACGCCTTTATAAGGTTGGTGAGAGAGCAAGGCTTGTTCTTCCAGCCGGTGCACCATCTCCGTCGCGGAAACGGTGGAGACTTGCAGCCGTCTGGCCAGCGCGGAAATGGAAACAGGTGCCGAATCGACGGCCAATTCGCAGATCGTCTTTAAATACATTTCGCTGCTTTCGTTAAATGGATCGTGCTTCATGTCACCTGAAATTTCCTACTCTACAGGTATACCCAAGAATAATTTGTAAGGACAACCTTATAATATGACGTATGGTCGGCCTGTAGGAGTGACATTTGTCATCTCTCGCGGTGACAAATGGGCAATCTAACGGGTAGCTTGCTGCTTATGGAGGTGTGGTTCGATGTGACTATCGCGTTGGGGTTATGAAGGTATAATTATTGCCTATCAATATTGCCTATCTATATTGCCCACAGTCAATATTGCCAATATTGCCATCACCTGCGCGAACCATGATCGAGGTGTGCGGAAAAATATTATTACAAGGAAAAGGTCGGCACCAATGAAACGCTTTTTGTCTAAATATAATTTAGTGCGGTTGGTGGGAGTAGTTTTGCTGGTTCTCGCATTACTTGTGGGTGGGATTGGTTTCTTCACTCAGCATCCACGGGCGGAGCCTTCTGATTTCATTGCCGATTTTTATGCCAATCTCTCTTCAGAATTCGCCGGCATCGCTCTGACCATTTTGATCATCGATTATTTAAATGAGCGCCGGGATGATCAACGCCGTCGGGCGCAGCTGATCCGTGAAATGGGCAGCAGTAACAACGCCATTGCCTTGCGCGCTGTTGCCGAGTTGCGTGCGGAAAAATGGTTGTTTGATGGCTCATTACGGCTGGGAAGCTTTATAGAGGCCGATTTGGCAAATGGTTCGCTTAACGAGCGCTGACCTGGCTGGAGCCGATTTTCGCCGCGCCGACTTGAATAAAGTCGATTTTCGCGGCGCCGACTTGAGTGAGGTCAATCTGGAAGGAGCCAATCTTAACGATGCAGATTTACGGGAGGCAAATATTGACAATGTCCGCTTCATGGGCGCTAAGTTGTGGGATGTGAATCTCAGTGGCCATGATTTGCAAAAAGTGAATTTTTTTGGCATAGAGCTGCGGGAAGCGGAGTTGGATGAAGTGAACCTGAGTGGTTCCAAGTTGACTGGGGTGGACATGCGCGAGGCATCGTTTCGCAAAGCAGTCCTGCGTAATACCAAATTGAACTTCGCCAATTTAAGTCGGGCTACCCTAAGTGAAGCCGATCTGACGGGGGCCAACCTCCGCGGGGCAGACTTAAGCGGCGCATATTTGAATTGGACCAATTTACAGGGGGCTTATCTCTACGGCGCTGATCTGACAGAGGCGGATATGAGTGGCGCAAATTTGAAGGATGCAAAGGTCACAAGCGAACAGCTACAAACGGTTAAATCTCTTAAAAACACGACTTTACCAGATGGTTCGAAAGGGTGAGACAGTTATCAATGATCAGCGCAAAGGGTGGTAAATGCTGTATTTTTATCCCTTTCTTCGGTGCCGCCTTTCTATTGCTCTTCATATTCTCCTGGCCTGCGGGTTATCCGCCCATATTGGCTGAAACGATAGGTGCGGCAGCAACATTCTATGTGGCTACACCCGGAGATGGGGGTAGCGATGATTTTGGCGATGGGACAGCCGGGCAGCCTTGGGCCGCTGTTACCATGCCCTGGACGATGTACCTGACGACGGCACGATTTTGGTGCGGCCGGGTCTTTACGAAGGTCATGTGCGCCTGCGCGGGACCTTTGCCACTGGCGTCACAGTCCGGTCCAATATTCCCTATCTGGCCGGCTTCGGCACGACGCCATTGTGGCACCCTGTTTTTATGGCCAAGGCATTACACTGGAGGGGTTCGATTTGCCCATCATGGCCCAGGCGCTGGTGCGCTGGTAATGTCGATCCAAGCCTGATCGATGCTCCTGGCGGGGCGGATTTGTCGGCCGTATAATTCTGCGCGATAATATGCTCCACGATAGCTACGACGATGATCTGCTTAGAGTGGATCATGGCGCCGGCAATATCACAGTAGAAGGCAATGTTTTTTACAATCAGACTCGGTTCCGACGAACATATCAACATCAACAGCGTCACCGATGTTGTGATACAGGACAACATTTTTTTTAATGATTTCGCCGGCACGGCCGGGCTCCAAACAATGACACTAGCAGTTATATCGTGATCAAGGATAGCAA